>JAZRAJ010000045.1:0-2056 GCA_045634485.1 Eubacteriales bacterium
AAGAGTCCCGAGCCGTGCGCTCTGGGAAGGATACCTACCTCACTGCCGAGGGGACGAATCTGATCCATTCTTCTGCCGTCAACACGCTTCTTGTCAACAAGCAACCAGCGGCGAACGATCTTCTTCTGAATCTTGTAGATAAGCTCGTCCATCATTGTGGGAAGGTCGGGATACTCCTCGCCAAACTCTGCAAGGATTGCGTCGGTTATCGGAACAACCTTTTCGTCACGAACGTTCTTATCGTCGGTGTCAAGAGCCTCCATCATATCCTTCTCGCAGAATGCGAATATCTTGTCGAACATATCGTGGTCAAGCTCGCAGGAGGGATAGTCAAACTTAGGCTTGCCTATCTCGTCGATAATTGCGTTGATGAAGCCGAGAAGGTCCTTGATTTCCTCGTGAGCCTTCATAATAGCCTCAAACATAGTGTCATCGTCAACCTCGTTAGCGCCTGCCTCGATCATAACAACCTTCTGCATGGAAGCCGCAACGGTAAGCTGAAGATCACTCTTCTTCTGCCCCTCTGCGTTGGGGTTGACGATAAGCTTGCCGTCAACAAGTCCCATAAATACGCCGCCGATAGGTCCGTTCCACGGAATATCGGAGATTGCGAGAGCGGTGGAAGCACCGATCATAGCGGTAATCTCAGGCGAGCAATCGGGGTCAACGGACATAACCGTAAGCGTAAGAGCTACGTCGTTTCTAAGATCCTTGGGGAAGAGGGGGCGGATAGGACGGTCAATAACACGGCTTGTAAGGATAGCCTTTTCAGAGGGCTTACCCTCACGCTTTAAGTAACCGCCGGGAATCTTACCCGCTGCGTACATTCTCTCGTCGTAGTCAACAGAGAGGGGAAGGAAGTCGATACCGTCACGGGGCTTTGCGGATGCGGTTGCACAGCAAAGAAGAACCGTTTCGCCGTAGCGAATAAGTACCGAGCCGTTTGCAAGACCTGCCATCTTTCCCGTTTCGATTACGAGGGGACGACCTGCAAAGGTATAGCGGAAGGTCTTATAATTCTTGAATTCAATGGGTGTGCTGATTTCGGACATAATATCCTCCTTATAAAAATTAATATTTCATTCTCACAAGGTTTAGCACTTAGTTATACCCCGTCCCAAATGCACGGAATATAAGTAACTGCTAATCCGATGTGAGAGCTTTTTTGTGATTGCTTTTTACGGACTTTTTTGGTCTTGCCAAATATGCCAACCCCAAAAAAAGAGTAAAGGAGTGAGGAGCAAATCCAAGCTCTGCTCTTCACTCCGACAACTATTGAAATTACTTTCTCAAGCCAAGCTTCTCAACGATCGCACGGTAGCGCTCGATGTCAGTCTTCTGAAGGTAACCGAGAAGGTTTCTTCTGTGACCAACCATCTTCTGCAAGCCGCGGCGGCTGTGATGGTCCTTGTGGTTGCCCTTGAGGTGCTCGGTAAGGTTCTTGATTCTGTAGGTAAGAAGTGCGATCTGTACCTCGGGAGAACCTGTGTCGCCCTCGTGTGTAGCATACTGCTCAATAATTGCCTGCTTTTCGTTCTTCAACATTTTTGTATTCACCTTTCAAAAATATATTTATCAAAAAGCACAGTAATCGGTGGGTGAACGTTGTATTTACAACCTATATCCGATAACCGAGCCTTCGATACGGTAGTTATTATACCACATTTATTCTAATTTGTAAAGAGCTTTTTTAATTTTTTTATATTTTTATATTATTATTGAAATATTTTTTGTAAATAGGATTTTTGCGCTTAAATACTATTTTGCAAAAAACTTTATTTTAGGGTCGTCGAGGGCGCAGACCCCCGCGATAAAAACATATCCTCCACAATACCGCTTTTTCTTTGGCACGAGAGGCGCAAAGAAAAAGCTTGGCAAAAAGAAAACGCCGTATTATGGGGCTACTCGCCCCAAGCCCTCGCAAGTTTTTTGAAAAAAACTTGACTAAAAACTTCCCACTTGGGTGCGGTGCGAACATTGTGCGTTCAACCGTTGAGCGCAGGCATTACGGCAAAAAAATAAAACCCAAGTTTCAAAGTTTTTGAAAGTTGGGGGT
>JAZRAJ010000046.1:0-25097 GCA_045634485.1 Eubacteriales bacterium
TAAAAGTATTGAAAAAGAATATTTTTTGGTGTATAATAAAATGTATTTTGAAATCCTAAGGAGGATATTTTTATGAAACTTCTCGTTGTCAACGCAGGATCAAGCTCACTTAAATATCAGCTTTTTGATACCGCTGATTACACCGTTGCCGCAAAGGGTATTTGCGAGCGTATCGGTCAGGAGGTCGGTGTTCTTGATCACAAGAATCTTCTCAAGGGCACTCGCACCCAGAAAGACCTTGCTATCCCCACACATACCGATGCTGTTCGTATCGTTATCGACGCTCTCACCGACGCTGAGATCGGCGTTATCTCCGATATGGCTGAGATCGAGGCAGTAGGTCACAGAATAGTCCACGGCGGCTACTTCTTCTCCGAGTCCATGCTTCTTAACGACGACGTTCTTGCAAAGCTTGAGCTTTGCTACGACTACGCTCCCCTTCACACGGGCGCACACCTTCAGGGCATCCGCGGCTGTCTTGCAGTTATGGAGAACGTTCCTCAGGTGCTTGTATTTGATACCGCATCCCATCAGACGATGGCTCCCGAGGCTTATATGTACGGTCTTTCCTACGATATGTACGAAAAGTATGGCATTCGCCGCTACGGCGCACACGGAACCTCTCACCGCTTTGTAAGCGAGGAGATGGCAAAGCTTTTGGACAAGCCCGTTGAGGAAACCAAGATTATTACCTGCCATATCGGAAACGGCTCCTCTATCTCTGCGGTATTGGGCGGAAAGTGCATAGACACCTCTATGGGTCTTACTCCCCTTGCAGGAATTGAGATGGGTACACGCTGCGGCGACATCGACCCCTCGGTTGTTACCTTCGTTATGAAGAACGAAAAGCTTGATGCAGATCAGATGAACGCATTGATGAACAACAAGTCCGGCTTCTTGGGAGTTTCGGGCGTTAACTCCGATTCCAGAGAGCTTGAAAAGGTTATCAAAGCAGGTCCTGAGCATGAAAGCTACGAGAGAGCAAAGCTTGCGGTTGACGTTCTCGCTCACGGAATTAAGAAGTACATCGGCTCCTACGCAGCTCTTATGAACGGCGTTGACGCAATCGTATTTACCGCAGGAATCGGTGAAAACAATGCAAGCCTTCGTGAGGCAGTTTGCTCCAATATGGAATATCTCGGAGTAAGCTTCGACAAGGAGGCTAACATCGAGAACGCTCACGCTTCGGGCAATACGAGAATTTCTGCTCCCGACTCTAAGGTAGCGGTTTACATCCTCCCCACCAATGAGGAGCTTGTTATCGCAAGAGATACCGCGGCAGTTGTTTCTGCTCTTTAATTGATAAAAATATTTTATCATAAATATTTTATATTTGCAACATAAATAGCAAAAATAATCAGGGACTGTCTTAAATGCCATTTTAGGACAGCCCCGATTTTAAGTAAAGATTGAAATTTTAACGGAGAATAAATTAAAATATGGAAAAGCTAACTCGAAAATACGGCTTACTAACCGCTATTTGCATGGTGGTGGGCACCGTAATCGGCTCGGGAATATTCTTTAAGGCGCAAAACGTGCTTATCGCAACGGGCGGTAATATGCCCATAGGAATTGCGGCATGGCTCATTACGGGTCTTATTATGATAATCTGCTCGGCTCAATTTGCCGTTATGGCAACAAGATACGAGCGTGTTAACGGCGTAAGCTCCTTTGCCGCGGCAACCTGCGGTAAGGGATATTCCTATGCGGTAACCTGGTTTTTGGTAAACATATACTTTCCCGGAATGACCTCTGTGCTTGCTTGGGTTTCCGCAAGGTACTTCGGAGTTATCGCAGGATGGGATATGACAAGCTCGGAGGTTATGCTTTTTGCGGGAGCGCTTTTGATTTTTTCATACACCCTAAACGCCCTTTCCCCAAGGCTTGCGGGAAAATTTCAGGTTAGCGCAACCGTAATAAAGCTTATCCCGATAGCACTTATGGCGGTTGTAGGAACGATTGCGGGTATTTTTAACGGTATTCTTCCCCAAAACTTTGTAACAACCGTTAGCGAGGCAACCGGTGGAAGCGTTGGAGGCGGACTCTTCGCCGCCATTGTTGCAACGGTTTTTGCCTACGAGGGATGGATTGTTGCAACGACGATAAGCGAGGAGCTTGAAAATCCAAAGAGAAATCTTCCCATCGCTCTCGTTGCAGGCTCACTTATAGTCGTTATTGCCTACGTATTTTACTACGTTGGCGTTGCGGGTGGCGCTACCAACGAGGTGCTTATGAAGGAGGGTGCGGCTACGGCGTTTAAGAACATCTTTGGCGGAATTGGCGGAATGTTCCTTAACATCTGCGTTGTAATCTCCTGCCTTGGCACGCTTAACGGACTTATGGTCGGCTCAACTCGCGGAATGTACGCTATTGCCGAGAACAACGAGGGACCTAAGCCCACAATGTTCTCACAGATAGACAAAACCACCGAAATGACAACGAACTCAGCTATTTGGGGACTTTTTACCTGCGCTATCTGGCTTATATACTTCTACGGTGCAAACCTTGCGCCTAACGGACATTGGTTTGGAGTTTTCAGCTTTGATTCCTCCGAGCTTCCCATAGTAACCATCTACGCATTTTATATTCCTATGTTTATTATGTGGATGAAAAAGGAAAAGGACCTTGGCGTATTCAAGAGATTTATTCTTCCCTCGCTTGCAATAATTTGTTGCGGATTTACTATTTTTGCGGCAATCTATGCGCACGGAATAACGCCGTACAGGTCGGCACTTGAAAACGGAGAATTCTCCTGCCCCGTTGTGTTTTACCTAATTGTATTCGTAATTGTAATGCTCGTGGGTATGCTATTCTATTCCCCGATACGAAATAAGATTTTTAAGAATAAAGAAAATAAAAAGTAACGCAAAAAACGAGTATGAAATTTCTTTCATACTCGTTTTTTATATTAATAATTGAATTAAAGCATTCTGTAAATTGCGATGATTGCGCTATCGCTTGCCTTAAGCGCATCTGCATCCTTTTCGGTCATAGCATCGCTGATATAAGCGTAAACTCCGTCTGCCTCAATCGCACCGTCGCACGCCTTGCTTGTAACAACCATTCTTCTGCAGGAGAACTCCGAGAAGTCGGCAACGTCGCTCTCGCCTGCCGCCACCCAACCGAGGGGAGCCGCATCTGTATTTCGCTTTGCTATAACGTCAACTATATCGGCAACAACTGCACTTGCGGTGGGAAGCTTACCCGCACCGGGTCCGTAGAACATAACCTCGCCAACCATATTCGCATTAATAAGCACGCCGTTGAATACACCGTCAACTCTTGCAAGAGGGTTAGACGTGGGAACCGCCATGGGAGATACGAAGCACATAAGCGCACCGTCCAAGTCCTCAACGTATCCGATAAGCTTTATCTCATAGCCAAGCTTGCGAGCAAGCGCTACATCGGAAAGGGTTATTTTAGTAATTCCCTCGCGATGAATTATCTCGGGAGAAATAAGCTTACCCGTGGAAACCGCACCAAGGATTACCGCCTTACGAGCCGCATCTATTCCCTCAACGTCTGCCTCGGGATTAGCCTCGGCATATCCAAGTCTTTGCGCCTCACGTAAAGCGTCCTCAAATGACACGCCCGCATCACGCATAGACGTGATTATATAGTTCGTAGTTCCGTTAAGAATACCGTTTATCTTCTTTATTTTATTAGACGCAAGGTCAACCGTCATAGGACGGATAAGCGGAATACCGCCACCAACGCTTGCCTCAAACATATATCTTGCGCCTCTCTTTGCCGCAATCTCGCCAAGCTCAACTCCGTATTTTGCAACAACCTCCTTGTTAGAGGTAATTACGCTCTTACCCGCCTCAAGGCAAGCCTTGGTAAATTCGTATGCGGGGTGCGAGCCACCCATCATCTCGGCAACAACGGTTACATCCTTATCGTTAAGAATGGTGTTAAAATCGTGAACCACGAGCTTGCCAAAGGGACTGTCGGGAAACTCACGAAGATCGAGTATATATTTAATTTGATATTCGCACCCAAGGCGCTCCTCGATTATTTTTTTATTTTCAGTTAATACCTCTGCCGTACCGCTGCCAACGCAACCGAAGCCAAGTAAAGCTATTGAAACCATTTTTAATACTTCCTTTATTATATCAATTTTTACAATATTACTTGCAAATTATTATATACTCGTTTATTATAACATATTTTTTTCATAAATGCAAATACTTCTTGAAAAAAAATCTTATTTATGGTAAAATATTAATAGAAAAATAAAAAAAGCGAGGCAAAAATTATGCGTTCACCAATTGGACCCTTAAAAAACGTAAAAATTTTCGTTCTTTATCTTCTTGATAATATAAATTATCCGCTTGAATATGCCACCATAAACGACATCGTTATGCAAACCGACTACGTTCTCTACCTTGATTTTGCCGAGGCGTTTATCAGCATGCTCGACCTTGGACTTATAGAAAAGGTTGAGGAGGACGGAAAGGAATTATATATAATCACTAAGCGAGGCAGATATTGCTCGCAGGAATTTCGTGATGAGATAGTGCATACACTGCTTGAGAACGCCCTTCGAAAGGCGCTTAGATATCTCGATTTTAAAAAGCGTGGCGTTGAGGTGCGCTCCTGGATTGAAAGAGCCGAAAACGGCAAAATTCTCGTTTCCTTCTCCTTTACCGAAAAAGGCGTTTGCATATTCCACCAATCGCTTATAGTTGACCACGAGGAGCGTGCATTGCGTATGCAAAATAACTTTAGCGAGCGCCCCGAGGATATTTACAAGGGTATTCTTGCACTTATGGAGGGTAACGCCAACTACCTTTTCGACAACTAATTACATTCTACGTTCACATTACTTCGGTTTATTCACTAAAAAAACACAAATCGTTTTGGTAAAAATACCCATAAACGCATTTTTCGTCACTTTTTTACAAATTTATTTTCAAAAAAGGTATTGACATTATACAATTTAATGATATAATAGAATTAGAAAAGGAGTATAACTGTATCAAAAATCGGACAGTTACTTCTCCAAATCTTCATAAAAGCGATAACCAATAGATATAATGAATTCCAAAAAAAGCAAAAAAGAAATAAACGAGCTTATTTTAGCCGTCAGAGGTGGCGACCAAAAAGCATTTGTATTATTGTTAGATCAATATTCCCCGCTTATCGAAGCATCGGTAAATATGTTTTGTTACGATGGACTCTCCGCAAACGACAAGGACGATTTTCGTCAGGAGGCATCGGTTGCATTTTACAATTCTGTACTCACGTACGACGTTGAGCAGAGCGGCGTAGAATTTGGCTTATACGCCAAAATATGCGTTTGCAACGCTTTAATTTCTCAGATACGTATAGCAAAACGAATTCCGACAGAGGTGCAAGAGCTTTCCGACAACCTTATTTCGGGCGAAGCGCACGAGGATCTCTCTACTCACATAATTGAGGAGGAGCGATTAAGCTTTCTTTTTAAAATCATTCGCAACACCCTTTCTAAATACGAATACAAGGTTTGGGAATTGTATTTTTCGGGCTGCTCCACCTCGGAGATAGCTAAAAGGCTTAACACAGATTCAAAATCAATATCTAACGCTATATACCGTATCAGAGTGAAATTAAAAGAGTCACTTAACAACAACCGAAGTGATTAGGCGCTTGCCTATCATATATAGCCTCTAAATCATCAAATTTTCGGGGCAAATTCAATAAAGCGAGGTAAAAGCAACATGAACGAAGAAGTAATGACTGGTGGAGTAGAAGAGTTTGTTGATGAAACTCTTGTTTGCAAGGAGTGCGGAAACGAGTTCGTTTTCTCCGCAGGCGAGCAAAAATTCTATCAGGAGAAAGGCTTTACGAATAAGCCCAAGAGCTGCAAGGCTTGCCGTGATGCAAAGAAGAACGCAGGAAAAGCTCCGCGTGAATACTTTGAGACAACTTGCGCAAATTGTGGCGGTGTGGCAAAGGTTATCTTCCAGCCTTCCAATGACAGACCTGTATACTGCAGTGCTTGTTTCGAGGCTATGAAAAATAACAATCAGTAAGCTTTAATTAAAAAAACGGGATGCGTAGTGCTTCCCGTTTTTTTGTTTATCTATATTCAATTTAACTTTTATTTAAATTATCAAGTGCTAACAAGAGCCTTTCTTGATAAGCATCTATTGCGCGCTGAGGCGAAACTATGCGCACGTGCTTTGCGTTTTGAAACAGCCACGAAAAAAGCCTTGCGTCAAGCCTTGTCTTTATTGATATTTCAAAGGTGCTTTCCCTGCTTGAAAGCACGGTAACGCCCAAGCCAAATTTTCTAAACACCTCGCCTGCAAATGAATTATTAAATTCAAGGCGAAGATTTTCATAATCCAAGCTATATTTTTTCTCCTCCAAAAGCGCACTGTATTCGCTTATGGGAGATACCGACTCGCTTGATATCTCAACGTCAACCAAGGTGCTAACGTCGTACTCGCAAATTTCTCTGCCATTATACGCCTCTAAAATATATTTGCCGTCGCACTCAAGCCCAATAGGCGTAACGCAAAAGCGCTTACCCTCGTAAAGTAGAGCTCTTTGCTTAAGTGAATTCCATTCGAATTGCTTAAAATATATTTTTTTGCCACCGGCTATTGCGCTATCTATAAGCTCGATGTTTTTTGCCACATCGTCGCAAATAGCCTTTGGCGTTTTGTAAACGGGCTCCTCTAAAACGTCCGAATAGTTCTTTCCTCTTCCGCCGTAAATTCTGATTAGCTTTTGCATAAGCTCGTATGCGGCGCTTGGCGAAATTGCGCTAAACTCGGCCAAGGCGTCAACCGCATATTTAAGCTCGGCGGTGGAAAGATCACGCTTTGCTATGTAATATTTTACGTATCTGTCACGCTTAATACAAACCTCAATTCCAAACAGTCGCAACGCCTCAATGTCATCGTAAAGGCTTTTTCGCGCGGCGCTAACGTTGTACTTTGCAAGCTCTGCGGATAACTGCGTGATAGTCAATCCCGAGCTTTCGTCGGTCTGCTCAAGCAATATTCTTAATAAATATAAAAGCTTTAACTTTTGATTGGATTGTTTTGCCATATCTTTATTTTTAATACTATGTGGTGTTAAAATTCTTACTCGATTATTTTAACACAATAAGCCACAAAAATCAAGCCCTTTTATTATAAAGTTTTAAAATAATATTATACGCTTAAGCAATCAATGCGTAAAGAATGATTCCCGCAAAAACAAGCAAACCGCTTACGGCTGCCACAAAGGAAAAGGTTGAGTAATTGCAGCTCTCGTGAACGAGGGGCATAGACTCCTCGGTAGCCTTTACCTCCTTAGACGCTCTTACCTTTATATCGGATCTTACAAATCCTTTGTGATTCATTACGTTGTTCATATGTCTTAAATTTCCTGTCATTTTTAAAATCTCCTTTATACAAATGCAGTTATTTTAGGGTTCTTCCCCTGTGACCTTATTATAACACAACCACTGTATCATAAAAAGGACAATGCTAAAAATATTTTGAAACAATTCCGTTTTTAGAATTATTTTTACCGTAAAAACGATTATTATATCAATTTTATTTCCAAAATAAGAACAATAATTCCAAAAATGAGCTTTTGCATACAAATTTTGCAATTATGCAATTTGCACAAAAGTTTTGATAATTCTATTTTTTTATTGTTATCTATTTACAAGCGCTAAAAAATGTGCTATACTATAATTGGAAATAGAAATTTCCACAGTTTAAACCTTAGGAGGTCCACTATGAAAGTTAATATTATCGGCAGACAGTTGAACGTATGGGACGAAATGAAGATGACCATTGAAAAGAAGCTTGAAAAATTCGACAAGTTTTTTGGCGACGATTGTGTTGCAACCGCAACGCTTAGCATCAAGCACTCGCAAAAATGCCTTGAGCTTACCATTAACGCAAAGGGCGCTATCTTTAGAAGCGAGGTAGAGGACGAAACCTTCCGTAACGCACTCGACAGAGCCGTTTATCTTATAGAGCGTCAAATAAGAAAGAATAAGACCCGACTCGAGCGCAAGCTTAAGGACGTTGTTTTTGATAATGGCATTTTTGATACTGGCGAGGATTTTGAGGAGGAGGAAGAATTTAAAATTCGCCGCAAGGCATTCCCTATCAAGCCTATGTCGGTTGAAGAGGCAATAATGCAAATGAACCTTTTGGGACACGAATTCTTCG
Source organism: Eubacteriales bacterium (assembly GCA_045634485.1). GTDB lineage: Bacteria > Bacillota > Clostridia > Oscillospirales > CAG-272 > HGM12713. The sequence goes on from JAZRAJ010000046.1 coordinate 8,166, forward strand.
TTTTCAGAGATGCTCAAACCGAGGAGATCTGCGTTGTATACAAACGTCACGACGGCGGATACGGTCTTATCGAGGATGAACAATAATCAATAATATAATTTTAGGGCTATCGCAACGCGGTAGCCCTTTATATATATTTTCCACTTAATCATCTTGACAAAATGGTGTTATAGTGCTATAATAGCATTGTATAGTACTTTGGTAATACAAATCAAGAGAGGCTTAAAAATGAAAAAAATTTTATCACTCATTTTAACATTTATTTTAGTAACAAGCATTTTTACATCATGTAATGAAAATATGCTAAACGACGATACTCAAGCAGATACAACCAAGCAAAGTGAAAGCTTGACTCAAACCGAAAAGCAAACAAAAAAAGAAACAACAAAAAAGGAAACTACGAAAAAAGAAACGACAAAAACTTATGCCGAAAGCACCCCAGGACTCATATTTGAATTAAATTCCGATGGTAATGGATATAGACTTGTAGACATAGGAAATGCAAAAGAAATAGTTATTGACGGTCACAAAGGTCTTCCCGTAACCGAATTGCTTTATTATGAAAATAAAAATATTACAAAATTAACCTTAGGCGGCAATATAGGAATGTTGAATGAAAAAGCATTTGCTAACTGCCCTAATTTAAAAACCGTAATAATAAAAGACAAACTGACTCATATAGGAGCGTATGCATTTGAAAACTGCACTGCTCTTAAAACAGTACAAATAGGTAACGGTGTAACTACAATAGGACAATCTGCGTTTGAAAACTGCACCTCTCTTGAGACAGTACAAATTGGCAACGGTGTAACGTTGATAGATAAATTTGCCTTTAACAATTGCACAAGTTTAAAAAATTTAACTTTGGGTAACAAACTTCAAACGATAGAAACGTGTGCATTTCAAAACTGTTCTTCTTTAACAAGCGTAGTAATTCCGGCAAGTGCAAAGCTCATAAGAGAAAACTCGTTTGGCTACTGTTACAATCTTACCAGTGCGGAATTTAAAGACCCAAATAATTGGGGACCGGTTGATCACTTCGGATACACATACGATCTTACGGATAAAAAAAATGCAGCAGAAATATTAAGATGTGATGGATGGATGTATGAAGGGTTCAGAAAGCATTAATTTATATAAAATAATACAGGGCGAACCCCCGACGAGGGTTCGCCCTCTTTCTTTGCTTTGCAAAGAAATTCACCCACTCCTGCGTTTTGAGGAACGATAAAAATGGGGCTACTCGCCCCAATCCCTCGCAAGCTGCCCAAAAAGCTTGACCAAAACTTTCCTGTATTGGTGTAGTGCGAACATAGCACTCTCAACCACCAAGCGCACTAAACAATAATCCCCCCACATTTCAAGGTTCTTGAAAGATAGGGGGTGTGGGGGAAAGAAAAGCTTCTTTCAAGAAGTTTTCTTTCCCCCACATAATTTTTATCCCTCTATAAACTTATCTCTTAACCTCTTCCATAATATAAGCCTCGAGAACGTCGCCAAGCTTGATGTCGTTAAATCTGTCAAGACCGATACCGCACTCGTAGCCCTGAGCAACTTCCTTAACGTCGTCCTTAAATCTACGCAAGGAGCTAATCTTATCTTCAAATATAACGATACCGTCACGAACAACTCTTATCATAGCGGCTCTGGTAACCTTACCGTCCTGAATGTAAGAGCCCGCAATAGTTCCAACGTTGGGAACCTTAATTGTCTGACGAACCTCTGCATGACCGAGAAGCACCTCCTTGAACTCGGGAGCGAGCATACCCTTCATAGCATCGGTAATTTCGTTAATACAATCGTAAATTACACGGTAGGTTCTGATGTCAACGCCTTGACGCTCTGCACTGTCAAGAGCCATCTTATCGGGACGAACGTTAAATCCAACGATAATAGCATTAGAAGCCGCCGCAAAGGTAACGTCACCCTCACGGATACCTCCAGCCGCTGCGTGAATAACCTTAACCTTAACCTCCTCGTTAGAAAGCTTTTCAAGTGACTGCTTAACCGCCTCAACAGAGCCGTCAACGTCTGCCTTAACGATTACGTTAAGCTCCTTAACACCGTCGGAGATCTGCGCAAAGAGGTCATTAAGGTTTGCTCTTGCATTAGCCTTAAATACCTCCTCCTTAGCCTCGTTACGACGCTTGTCGGCAAGCTCTCTTGCCATTCTCTCGTCCTTAACTGCGTTGAACTCGTCGCCTGCGGAGGGAACCTCGGAAAGACCGATAATCTCAACGGGAGTTGAGGGCTTAGCCTCCTTAACGCTCTTACCCTTATGGTCGGTCATAGCTCTTACTCTACCAACGGCAGTTCCCGCTATAACCACGTCGCCATTGTGAAGCGTACCGTTTTGAACAAGCACGGTTGCAACGGGTCCACGACCTCTGTCAAGCTTAGACTCAATAATAAGTCCCTTTGCAAGACGGTTGGGGTTAGCCTTAAGCTCCTTCATCTCTGCAACGAGCAATACGTTTTCAAGAAGGTCATCTATACCCTGCTTTGTGAGAGCCGATACGGGTACGCAAATAACGTCACCGCCCCATTCCTCAGGAACAAGGTCATACTTTGTAAGCTCCTGCTTAACCATATCGGGGTTAGCGGTAGGCTTATCCATTTTGTTTATTGCTACAACTATATCAATGTTAGCAGCCTTTGCGTGGTTTATTGCCTCAACGGTCTGGGGCATAATTCCGTCATCTGCCGCTACAACGAGAATTGCTATATCGGTGGACTGTGCGCCTCTTGCACGCATAGCGGTGAACGCCTCGTGTCCGGGAGTGTCAAGGAAGGTCATATCCTGACCGTTAACCTTAACTCTGTACGCACCGATGTGCTGAGTGATACCGCCTGCCTCGCCTGCGGTTACGCTGGTGTGACGGATAGCATCAAGAATAGATGTTTTACCGTGGTCAACGTGTCCCATAACGCACACAACGGGAGGTCTGGGAAGAAGCTGATCCTCGGTGTCCTCAACCTCGTCAAAGAGCTTTTCCTCAATAGTAACAACAACCTCTTGTGTTGCGGAAATTCCCATTTCCAATGCAACCATAGCCGCTGTATCAAAATCAACCGTTTGGTTAACCGTTACCATCATACCGAGCATCATAAGACGCTTAACAACCTCTGCCGAGGTAACCTTAAGGCTCGATGCGAGATCGCTTACAACTATCTCCGCAGGAAGAACTACGCTTGTGGGAGCCTTTGTAACGGGTTGAGTTGACTTTTTGCCCTTATTCTTTGCTCCGTTCTTTTGACCAAAGCCACTGTTATTGCTTGCGCCCTGCTTCTTTACGCGCTGCATACCGCCACGCATATCCGAAACACTCTCGGGAACGAAGCTATCAAGCTTTTCATCATACTTAGAGAGGTCTACGGAGCCACCGCGCATATCAACAACACGGGTTGCGCCTCTCTGCTTTGTTTCATCTGCCTTACCAGTTTGACCTCTTACGATAGGCTGAGCCTTAAAGGTGTTCTTAGGAGCGCTCTGCTGCTTATCCTCCTTATCAAAGAAGCCACCCTGTCTGCCACCCTGCTGATAGGAGCCGTTGCCACCTCTCTGCTGAGAGCCCTTTTGAGCGCCTTGACCTCTGTCGCCCGCACCGAATCCACGGTCGTTGCGATCGTTCTTTTGGAAGCCACTCTGTCTATCGTTGCCCTGACCAAAGCCCTGACGAACGCCCTGAGGCTTCTGCGCACCGCCCTGAGCCGACTGCTGATATGCAGGTCTGTCCTGGCGTGCGGGTCTGTTATCCTGACGAGAAGCATTTGCCGTGGGGGCATTTGCCTTAGGAGCATTTGCCTTAGGAGCGTTTGACTTGGGAGCATCCTTGTACTCGGGAGCTCTTGCAGGCTTATTCTCCGCCTTGGGAGCGGGCTTTGCCTCGGGCTTGCTATTCTCTACCTTTGGAGCAGGCTTTACCTCTGCCTTAGGAGCGGGCTTTGCCTCTGCCTTAGGAGCCTCCTTAGCAGGCTCTGCCTTTACCTCGGGCTTTGCCTCAACCTTTGCAGGCTCTGCCTTGGGAGCCTCTGCGGGCTTTTCAGCAGCCTTAGGCTCTTCCTTAGCCTCCTCCTTCTTTTTAGAAGGAATACAGGTTACGCCGTCAAGATAATCGTCGATACCGTTTATCTGGTTATCCTTTGTTAATCTATCAAAAAGAATAGAAAACTCAAGAGGAGTAAGTACCTTTTGCGCCTTATATTCTATGCCCTCCGATGTCATTATCTCGGAAAGCTCCTTGCTCTTAATACTAAGATCCTTTGATAATTGATTTACCTTTAATATACCGGATGTTTTAGCTACTGCCATACTTTGCACCTTGCTTCTTGAAATATCAAGAAGCTTCCTTTCATTAAGGTTTGAGCTATAAGAGCTATCTCACAGCTCTATGCGTGTCAAATATATTTTTCAACTATACTACACATTTTTTCATCTTTAATCGCGACCGCCGCAAGTAAAGAGGTCTTTCCCAGAGCCGACGCCAATGTAGCTCCGTCGCAATCTATGCGAACCGTCCTTACTCCGTAATACGCAGCCTTATTTGCGATTTTTTTGTGCGTTCCATCAGACGTATCCGAGGACTCTATTATAAGCACGGGCTTTGACGCACCGCCCTTTTTTAGCGCCTCGCATATCATAGGAACACCAAAAATCAATTTTCCCGCTTTTGCGCACAAGCCTAAGGAGGACAAAATCTTTTTCGTATTTTCCGAATTTACAAGATTAAGCTCGCCCATAATCCTCAAGCTCACTTTCCATTTTATCGTATATCTCCTCGGGAATTTCAGTATCAAGGCTCTTATCTATTCGCTTTGACCTTCTTGCCTTCTTAAGGCATTTAACGTCATAACAAATATATGCGCCACGTCCCGATTTTTTACCCGTAAAATCAAGTGTTATCTCGCCCTCGGGAGTTCTAAGAACTCTCAAAAGCTCCTTTTTGGGCTTGTGTTCGTTGCATCCGAGGCACTGCCTTGTGGGAATCTTTCTCGGTTTAATTGCCTGCTGTCCCATTATAGTCCCTCCTTATGCGAGATTACTCTGCCTTTATATCTATCTTCATTCCGGTAAGTCTTGCCGCAAGTCTTGCGTTCTGACCCTCTTTACCGATTGCCAAGGAAAGCTGATCGTTATCAACGGCAACTCTGCAGGATCTCTCGTCAATAAAGTCAACGCTCTTAACGTCTGCGGGAGCAAGAGCCGCCGCAACGTACTCGGAGGGATCCTCGCTATACTTAACGATATCAATCTTCTCTCCGCGAAGCTCCTTAACGATTTCCTGAATTCTCATACCGTGGTTACCGATACAAGCGCCAACTGCATCAACGTCCTCGTCACGTGAGTAAACCGCAATCTTTGTTCTCGAGCCTGCCTCTCTCGAAACGCCCTTAACCATAACTATACCGTCCTGAATTTCGGGAATTTCAAGCTCAAACATTCTGCGAACAAGTCCTGCATGGCTTCTTGAAAGAGTAACTATAGGACCTCTTGTGTCCTTGTTAACCTCCATAACGAATACCTTTATCTTATCGCCAACCATAAATTCCTCGCCGGGAATCTGCTCGGACTTAAGAAGCGTTGCAAAGCCGTTGCCCGTGTCAACGAGAACGTTGCCGTTATCGGTAAACACCTTGCTTACGGTTGCGGTGATTATCTCGCCGCGCTTGCTCTCGTATGCATCCTGCATAACCTTACGCTCGCCCTCGCGAATACCCTGAATAATAACCGACTTTGCGGCGGATGCGCTGAGTCTGCGAACGTTCTTTGTTTTTACCTCGGTTTCAACCATCTTGCCGAGAGTGTATCTACGGCTTATCGCCTTTGCATCCTCCAAGGATATCTGGCACTGAGGATTGGTAACCTCCTCAACTACCTCCTTTTGAACGTAAACCTTTAAGTCCTCCTTTACGGGATCAACCAAAACACGAACCATCGTGCTGGGGCCGTATTCCTTTTTGCACGCCGACAAAAGAGCTGCTTCTATCTTTTCAAGCATATACTCCTTGGGTATGCCCTTTTCTTTTTCAAGCATATCAAGCGCCAAGAAAAATTCCTTATTCATTTTTAATTCCGTCCTTTATATCTTAATTTTTTATTTTTTAATTAAAACTCAAAATAAGTGCTTATTTTTGCAACGGCAGAGCGCTCAAAGCAAAGCTCTTTTCCGTTTGCGTCTATTCTTATGCTTCCGTCATCTCCCGACGCAAGAAGCACTCCGCGAAATACCTTAAGTCCGTCTATAGGAGCATAAAGCTTTACTTCCACGTCCCATCCCTCACAAGCATCGATATGAACTTGAGTTTTAAGCTCTCTTTCTATACCGGGCGAGGATATTTCAAGATAATACGCCTCTGCAATAGGGTCTGCCTCGTCAAGCACAACGTCTATTGCTCTGTGCATTCTCTCGCATAAATCGATATCAATGCCCTCCTCGGAATCAATGGTTATGCGAAGTATTTTGCGAGTTCCTTCCTTTACGAACTCTACGTCCCAAACCCAGCATCCGAGAGAATCAGCGATAGGCTCTGCGAGCTGTCTTACCGTTTCCACAACGCTATTTGAATTTTTTGCCATAGCTCCTCCGTTTGTTTGTTTTTATTATTTTTAACAATAATTAAGAGTGGACCTTTTCAAGCCCACTCGTTACAATTAGTATTATACCACATCTTTTTTAAAAATGCAACACCTTTTTCAATATTTTACAACTTTTTTTATAATAAATTTTATTTAATATTTTATATAATCAAATATATAATAAATATTGAAAAAAATATTTACAAAACGGCACTTTTATGCTATAATACTATAATGTATAATTATAATGCTTTATTATGCGTATTTTGCAATTTCGATAATTATATAACGAAAGGACGCACACGGTATGCAAAACAATAAATTTGACAAGCTCTCGAGAATTGGCGAGCTTCCCTCTCGAATTTTCATAATTCTCGGACTTATATTAATGGGCATAAACACTATTCTATGCGTTTTCGTGCCCGGAATAGACCCTGCGGCGTGCGGAGCTATATTTATTGCTCTTTACGGAATTATCTCGTTGATAATATACTTCGTTTTTCATCACAAGCTAAACATCTTTCGCCATGAGAAGGATGCCTCCGACGAGCAGGCGGGAAACGTTATACACGCATTTAGAAACGAGCTTACCCTCCCCTACGCGGTTATCAACGAAAAGGGTAAGATAATAACCTCCAACACCGCATTTGAATCTGCCGTTGGCGCAACGGAGCCGATATTTAACGTTGATATAAACACGCTTTGCGGAATTAATTACGTTGACCTTTTAAAGCTTTCAAGCCAAAAGGCGAGGGTTGACGAGGATGATGACGAGAGCGATAGCGTAAGCACGCAAGCAGTATCGATATACGACGTAAAGCGTGTGGAGATTGCAGAGTTCGGTGGCAAAAGGTACCGTATGGAGTGCCACGAGCTTTCCTCCAAGGGTAAGCCCTACCAAATGATAGTATTTTACGATATTACCGAGCTTTCAAGCATCGCTCTGCTTTATAAAAACAATCTCGTTGCGGCGGGCTTTATCGTTGTTGACAACCTCGACGAGATTGCTCAGTACGTAAGAGTTAACTATCAGGACGACACCCGCAGAGTTGGAAGATTGCTTAAGGACTGGGCAACGAGAATGGGCGGAATTCTTTGCGAATACGAAAGCAACAAGTTTCTCCTTCTCTTCACTCACGAAATGCTCTCCGAGTGCATCAAAAACAAATTTGCGATACTCAACGAGGTTCATAAAATAGAAATAAGCGACGGAAATATACCTATGACTGTTTCTATGGGTATAGCAACCGAGGGCGAAACCTTAGCAGAGCGTGAGCATAACGCTATGATTGCTCTTGATATGGCGCTTCAGCGAGGAGGAGATCAGGTTGCACTTAAAAATGCGCAGGGCTTCTTCTACTTCGGCGCTAAGACAAAGGCTCTCCAAAAGAGAACCCGCGGTCAGGCAAAGATAATCTACGCAAAGCTTGCCTCACTTATTGAGAACTCAAACAAGATTCTCATTATGGGACACAAAAATCCCGACTTCGATTGCATCGGTGCATGCATCGGTATGGCAACGCTTATTAAAAACGTTTATGACGATATAGACGTAAAGATAGTTACCGACACGAAAAACGAAAACTTCATTGCCTCCTGCTCTCGACTTATCGAGCTTGCGGAATACAAGGATATGTTTATCGACGGTGTTTCGGCGCTTGAGCATAACGGCTTTAACACCGTGCTTATTATCGTTGACGCAAACAATTTAAACATTCTCGAATCTCCCGAGCTTGCGAGAATGGTGTTCAAAAAGGTTATAATTGACCACCATATAAAGAAGGAGGAGTTTGCCGAGGAGCCTGCATTAACCTATATCGACACCACCGCATCCTCAACCTGCGAGCTTATTGCGGAGATACTCGAGGACGCTCTTCCTCCCGACGTAAGCTTTAAGGAGGAGGCAAGCATTATGATGTCTGGAATTATGCTTGACACCAAGAACTTTACAAGAACCGTTGGTATGCGTACCTTTGCGGCGGCTCTCTACCTTAAAAATGCGGGAGCTGACACCGAGTACGCAAGAACCTTCTTTGAGGAGGGCTTTGACGACTATCTTTCGGTATCACAATTTGGAAGCGCCGCTAAGATATACCGCGATAATATTGCTATTACCTCGGTTGCAGACACAACGAGCGGTAATCCCCGTGTGCTTGCGGCAAAGGCGGCGGATAAGCTTCTTACAATTAAAAACATCAGTGCGGCGTTTGCGCTTATTCTTATAGGCAACACGGTTAGCATCTCGGCACGCTCCGACGGAAGCATAAACGTTCAGCTTATAGTTGAGCAGCTTGGCGGAGGCGGACACTTTGATATGGCGGGTGCGGCTATTGCCGACGCATCAATTGAGGATGCCGAGGAGATGCTTCGTGACGCTATAGACAACTATTACAACAATCTCGAGGCGGAGAAATCCTCCGAGAGAGGCTAATACAAAAAATCGAATTCAAATAAATAAGGAGTAGAAATTATGAAGGTTATTTTATGTGCTGACGTAAAGGGTCAGGGTAAAAAGGATCAAATTATAGAGGTATCCGACGGATACGCACGCAACTTTCTCTTCCCAAAAAAGCTTGCTATCCCCGCAGATGCAAAGGGTATAAACGAGGCTAAAAATAAGGAGGCATCCAAGCAGCACAAGATTGACGTTGAGCGTCAGAACGCAAAGGATATTGCGGCAAAGCTTGAAAATATTAAGGTTGTTTTTGAGTATGCGGCAGGACCTGACAAAAAGCTTTACGGCTCGGTTACCGCAAAGGATATTGCCGACGCCCTCCAAAAAAAGCACAACATCGTTATCGACAAGCGCAAGATAACTCTTGCCGTTCCGATAAAGTCGTTTGGCACCTTTAGCGCCGACGTTAAGCTCTTTAACGACGTTAACGGTAAAATTCACGTAGAGGTTACCTCTAAAAAGTAAAATATGCACGCTACACTAAGCGATATTTTAGAAAGGCAAGAACAGAAAAATGGATGATTTTTCAAGAAAGCTTCCCTTCTCCCTAATTGCGGAGCAATCCTTACTTGGCTCGATTCTCGTTGACCCCGACGCTATAACCGAGGTTTCCGAGATAGTTCAGCCTGCGGATTTTTATCTTTCAGAGCATACGCAGATATACTCCGCAATGTGTAATCTCTTTATTGCGAGTAAGGAAATAGACATCGTTACGCTTATCGACACTCTCGTTTCGGCGGGCGTTTACGATAAATCGGGCGGCGAGGACTATATAAGAACGCTTTACCAAGCAGTTCCAAATGCGCTAAACGTTAAGGACTACGCAAATATAGTAAAGCAAAAAAGCACTCTTCGAAGCCTTATAAGCATCTGCGCGGATATAAGCGAAAAGGCGTATTCCGAGGAGGGAGAGGCTACCGAGCTTATCGAATTTGCAGAGGCTCAAATATTTGATATTGCAAACGGACGTACCTCGTCGAACTTCAAAAAAATTCAAGAGGTAATAACCAACGTATATAGCGAGCTTCACACCCTTGCGGACGAGGGCGACGGAGCACGTGGAACGAAAACAGGATTTTCGGGAATTGATAACGTGCTTGCAGGCATGGGTAACTCCGACCTCATTCTTATTGGAGCGCGACCCGGTATGGGTAAAACCTCGTTTGCGCTTAACATCGCAACCAACGTAGCGCTCGCATCAAACAAGGCGGTATGTATATTCTCGCTTGAAATGTCTGCCGAGCAGCTCGTTACACGTATAATCTCGAGTGAGGCTATGATAGATAGCTACTCGCTTAGAACGGGACGTCTTGACAAGAAGCAATGGGAGGATATTGCCGCAACCGCCACTCAGCTTGCGGGATGCAATATTCTTATCGACGATACTGCGGGAATTACCGTTATGGGTATGAAGGCAAAGCTACGCCGAGTTCAAAACCTCGGACTCGTTGTTATCGACTACTTAGGACTTATGCAGAGTGATAAGCGAATTGACAACAAGGTACAGGAAATTGCCGAGATATCTCGTGGACTCAAGCTTATGGCTAAGGAATTCAACGTTCCGATAATCTGCTGCGCACAGCTTTCCCGTGGACCTGAATCCCGTACCGATAAGCGCCCCATGCTTTCCGACCTTCGTGACTCGGGATCTATCGAGCAGGACGCAGATACAGTTATCTTCCTTTACCGTGACGAATATTACGATAAGGAAAAGAGTGACGAGGGTAGCGTTGCCGAGGTTATTATTGCAAAGAACCGTCACGGCTCGCAGGGTACCGTTAAGGTTGGCTGGGTTGGACGCTATACCAAGTTCCGCTCGCTTGCAACCGATATGCAGGAAAGCTAAATATTTATTTATTATATCATTATCTAAATTTAAGGATAGAAAATGTTTAAAAGCAATATTCCTCCAAAGGAATTTAAGTCGCCTCATCTTCTTTCGGGGCTTGCGCCTAACACACCGATACTCGTAGGACTTTCGGGCGGTGCAGATTCCTCTGCTCTGCTACTTATGCTTAAGGCGTATTCCGAATCAAGCGGAGCAAAAATATATGCGGCGCACCTAAACCACGGAATACGCGGAGAGGAAGCCGACCGTGACGAGCGCTTTTGCAAATCTCTTGCAGAATCGCTTGGCGTAACCTTTTTCTCGCTTAAGCTTGATATTCCCGCTATGGCAAGGCAAAGCGGAGAGAGCGTTGAGTGTGAGGCAAGAAATGCAAGATACCGCTTTTTTAGCCAACTGATGCGTGAAAACAATATTCCGATACTTGCCACCGCTCACAACGCCGACGATAATCTTGAAACGGTTATATTCAACCTATCGCGAGGCGCAGGGCTTTCTGGGCTTTGCGGAATTCCCGAGGTAAGATTAACCGACGGCGGCGTGGTAATTCGTCCGATTCTCTCAATGGAGAAAAGGGACATCATCGCTTTTTGCAACGAGCATAATATAAATTACGTTACCGATAGCACGAATTTAGTTAACGATTATACTCGAAACAAAATACGAAATCAAATTATCCCGATACTTAAGGAAATAAACTCGGGCATTATTAAAAACACTTCAAGAGCAACCGAGGCGCTAAAGGACGATTCCGTTTATTTAAAAAATGCTACGGCAGATTTTATAGCCAAGGAATGTAAGGACTATTCGCTAAGCGTAAGCGTGGTCGGTAGCACTCCACCGTCAATTATCAACCGTGCGCTTATAAGCATCTACGCCGACATATCGGGTGGCGAATCACTTGAAGCAACGCACGTAAGTGCTATTAAGGAATTGTCAAAAAGGGGCGTACCTCACTCCTCTACCTCGCTACCTATGGGTATCGAGGCTGTAATTGAGGCCGATAGGCTTTGCTTTATTCGCAAAAAAGAGCAAAAGCAAATAAGCGAATTTAACGTTACGCTTAAGGATGGCATAAACGCTATTGACGGCGCTGAGATAGATATTTTTATTAATATCGAGCCGTATTCAAAAAATATTTACAAAAAATCAATATTATTAATCATTGATTCTGCTAAAATAAATGGAGCGCTTGTTGCAAGATGCAGGCAAGCGGGCGATAAAATTCTTTCGGGTAAGCTTCACAAAAGCCTAAAAAAGCTTTTTAATGAGAAGAAAATACCGTTAGAGCTTCGCGAGCGAATTCCCATTATATGTGACGACGACGGAATTTTAGCAGTTCCCCTCGTCGCAATTCGTGACGGCGCAAGCCTTGCGAATAAAGGCTCAGACTCCAACAAAACCCACATCACCGTTTGCATACGGTAGAAAGCAAAAGAGGTTAAAAAATATGGAAATGAAAGATTGCATCAAAGAAATACTTATAAGTGAAGAAGAAATTGACAGTATAACCTCGTCTCTTGCGGAAAAAATAACTGAAGACTATAAAAATTCAAAAAAGGAGCTTGTACTTCTCTGCGTGCTTAAGGGCTCGATAGTCTTTACTTCCGACCTTATCAAAAAAATACAGATACCGCTTGAGGTAGAAACGATGAAGGTTTCCTCCTACGGTGGCGGAACAGAATCCTCGGGCGTAATTAAAATTCAGCTCGACCTTTGCAGAGATGACCTTTCGAAGGTGGATATACTTATTATAGAGGACATCGTCGACTCGGGTAATACCTTAGAAAAGCTTACTAAGCATCTTCTTAAAAAGGGTGCGTCAAGCGTTAAGACCTGTACTCTGCTTGATAAGCCCTCCCGCCGTGTGGTTGACTTTAAGCCCGATTATTGCGGAAGGGTTATTCCCGACGAATTCGTTGTAGGCTACGGACTTGACTATAACGAAAAATTCAGAAACTTTCCTTACATAGGAATTCTCAAGCCCGAGGTTTACGGCGCATCTTCCGCCGAAAACGATTAATCAAACGGAGGATATACGATAGCCCATGAAAAATACGAAAAAGAAGAATGGCAATTTTAAGGTAATAGTATTCTATATAGCGCTATTCCTTGTAATTGTTTTGGCTCTTACCTTTATGTTTAACAACAAGCAAGGCGAGGAGCCTCCAAAATACGGAGATATAGTTGAATATTTCCAAAGAGATATAGTACACGATTTTGAGATAACGAGCGACGGAATTATTAAGCTCAATATCTACAAGGATTATAAAGCAGTTCAAGACGGTCAGGACCCCAAAGCCCCCGTTGTTCTAACCGAGGAGCAGAAGAAGGCGGCGGTTGACTCCAAGGCGCTCGAGGAGATAACCTGCGAGCTTCAAAGCCTTGAGCTTTTCGTTAACGATTGCTCACAGTATTATTTAGGCAACAAAAACCTTGAAAATTACGATATGATTCCTCCCGAGGTTCTTCCTTGGTGGGTAAGCTTCCTTCCCTACGTTATAGTTATCATTATTATAGTAGTTCTCTACTTTGCTATAATGAAAACCGCAAAGAACGAAACGGGCAAGATAAATTCCTTTGGTAAGGCAAGAGTTAAAACTCCCAGCGCAGATCTTCCCAAGGTTCTCTTTAGCGACGTTGCGGGCGCAGACGAGGAAAAGGCAGAGCTTCAAGAGGTTGTTGAATTCTTAAAGGATCCCCACAAGTTCTCAAAGCTTGGCGCAAAAATACCGCACGGTGTGCTTTTAGTAGGCCCTCCAGGTACGGGTAAAACACTTCTTGCAAAGGCGGTTGCAGGAGAGGCAGGTGTTCCCTTCTTCTCAATTTCGGGCTCCGACTTTGTGGAAATGTACGTTGGTGTAGGTGCTTCCCGTGTTCGTGACCTCTTCCAAAACGCAAGAAAGCATCCCGCATCTATCATATTTATAGACGAAATCGACGCCGTTGGTCGTCACCGTGGCGCAGGTCTTGGCGGCGGACACGACGAGCGTGAGCAAACTCTTAACCAGCTTCTCGTTGAAATGGACGGCTTTGGCTCACACGATGGAATAATAGTTATAGCGGCTACAAACCGCCCCGACATACTCGACCCCGCACTTCTCCGTCCGGGTAGATTTGACAGACAGATTACAGTTAACTACCCCGATATTAAGGGACGTGAGGAGATACTCTTAGTTCACGCAAAGAACAAGCCATTTGAGGACACGGTTGACTTTGCCAAGGTTGCAAACATGACCGCAGGCTTTACAGGCGCAGACCTTGCAAATCTTCTTAACGAGGCTTCACTTCTTGCGGCTCGCAGAGGCAAGGAGCTTATCGGTATGGAGGATATCGAGGATGCATACATCCGAGTTATCGCAGGTCCTAAGAAGAAGTCGAGAGCAATGCAGGAGCGTGAAAAGAAGAACACCGCTTATCACGAGGCGGGACACGCAATCGTAGCGCACGTTCTTCCCACGATGGACCCCGTACAGCAAATTTCGATTATTCCAAGCGGAAACGCTCTCGGATATACTCTTAATCCTCCTAAGGAGGACAAATACAGCGTTTACAAGAACGAGCTTAAGGAAAAGATTGCTATGCTTCTTGCAGGACGCGCGGCAGAGGAAATTATCTTTGGCGACATTTCGGGCGGTGCCTCTAACGATATAGAACGCGCTACGGATATTGCAAAGAAGATGGTTACACGCCTTGGAATGAGCGACGTTCTTGGGCTTCGTGCATTTGGTAGCGGTCAGAGCAACGTATTCCTCGGCAAGGATTTCTCCAGCTCGCAGGACTACTCCGATGAAACTGCGGCAAAGATAGACGCAGAAATTCACGACATTATTACAAGCGCTTACGAGAACGCAAAGAGAATTCTTAACGAGAACATCGATAAGCTTCACTTTGTTGCAGAGTTTCTCTTAAAGAACGAAATAATGGACGGCGAGCAATTTGCGGCGGCTATGGACGGCAATCCCACCTTTGAGGAGCTTGAGGAAATGACCGAGGCTAAGAAGCGCAGAAGCCGTGAGGAAAACGACAGAAGGCGCGAGGAGGAAAAGGCTAAGGAAAGACGTGCTAAGGAAGAAGCTGAAAAGGCTCAAAAAAATAACACCCCCATCGACGACAGCAATAACGGCGATGACGACGAGCCCAAGCGTGAAATTCCTCACTAATCAAAATTAAATAAAAATCAAGCACTTGCTATCAACGTTCAATTGAAGGCAAGTGCTTTTTTTATACGTATTATTTTTCCTTCTCGCTCATATATTTTATTAAATCATCGTGCAACAAGGGAGAAACTATGAAAAAATACACCGTTCAAGGCTTAAAAAAGGGATTATCCAATGACGAGGTCGAAAAATCCCGCCGAGAACACGGACGAAACGTTTTTAGCTCACGCAAGCCAAAAAGCTTTTTGCGTTGCTTTTTTGAAAACCTTGGAGATCCCGTAATAAAAATTCTTTTAGCCGCACTTGCGGTCAATCTTTTTCTCGTCTTTCGAGGAAATGACGTAATAGAAACCGTCGGTATCGGAATTTCCGTCCTACTCTCAACGCTTATTTCCACCCTCTCGGAGCGTGGGAGCGAGGCAGCATTTCGCCGTCTTGACGAGGCTTGCTCGCATGCAAGCTTTAGCGTTTACCGTGACGGCTACTTAACCGAGGTCGGCATTGAGGATATCGTTGTCGGCGACGTTATTAAAATAAGCGCAGGCGAGCAAATTCCTGCCGATGCCTTCGTTATTCACGGCAATATTTGCGTCGACCAAAGCATGCTAACAGGCGAAAGCAAGGAGGTAAAAAAGATATACAGTGCCGATAAAACCAAAACCCCATCCTCCAAAAGTGCCGTATTTCGTGGCTCAACCGTTTTATCCGGCGAGGCGGAGATTGAAATTTTTGCGGTTGGCGAGGAGAGCTTTCTCGGCAAGATATCAGACGAGGTAAAGCTTGACACACGTGAGAGCCCGCTTAAGGTTCGCCTTTCAAGGCTTGCAAGGCAGATAAGCGTGCTCGGATATATAGCAGCATTTTTAGTATCTCTCGCCTATCTTTTTAACGTTCTCGTAATAGACAGTGGCTTTGAAAAACTTATAATCCTTCAAAAGGTACGTGACTTTCACTATCTTTTTGAGCATCTTCTGCACGCATTTATGCTCGGGCTTACCGTAATAGTTATGGCGGTTCCCGAGGGGCTTCCTATGATGATAGCCGTGGTGCTATCGTCAAATATTAAAAAGATGATAAAGGATAACGTGCTTGTCAGAAAGCCCGTGGGCATTGAGGCGGCAGGTAGCATGAATATTCTTTTTACCGATAAAACAGGCACAGTTACCGAGGGAAAAATGAGCGTTGACGAAATAATCTCTGCCGACTCCTCTTGCTTTAAAAGCCTTGCCGAGTTAAAAAGAGCTGCTCCGAAGAGTGCCGAGCTTTACTTATTAAGCGCATATTTTAACACGTCGTCATCAATTACCCCAAGCGCCGTATTAGGCGGAAACGCAACCGAAAAGGCTCTCGGAGAGTCGATTTTGCCCTCACTTTCAAGTACGGAGCTTGACGGCTACACCGTTCTCGAGCGACTTCCGTTTGATAGCACGCTTAAATATTCCGCTGTTGAAATAGCCAACAAGGAGTGCTTAATTTTGGTTAAGGGTGCGCCCGAGCGACTTCTTCCCTATTGCAAGCACGCCTATTCAAGCAACGGCAAAAAAATTCCGTTTAACTCAATATCCAAAGAACTTCTTAACACCACCACTCGGCTTACGAGGGAGGGTAAGCGACTTTTGTGGATTGCCGAGTCGAGCGCTATGCCCAAAGCAAGTCAGGGCGACCTTACCTTTATTTGCGCCGTGGCTTTGCTTGACAAAATTCGTCCCGAGGCAAAATTAGCAAGCGAGGCTCTGCGCAAGGCGGGCGTTGGCGTGGTTATGATAACAGGCGACAACAAGGACACCGCCGAGAGCATAGCCAAGCAGTGCGGAATTATAAATCACAAGCACCGCAAGGTGATAACCAGCGACGAGCTGGCTCTCCTTGATGATACGGAGCTCAAAAAGCTTTT
>JAZRAJ010000047.1:0-8674 GCA_045634485.1 Eubacteriales bacterium
CATCTTCTTGCAAAGATCGTTTGCATCACGTCTTACATTACGGATAGCAACCTTTGCGTCCTCGCCCATCTTCTGTACCTGCTTAACGAGGTCCTTACGGCGCTCCTCTGTAAGCTGAGGGAATATAAGACGGATAACCTTACCGTCGTTGGTGGGGGTAATTCCTACATCGGACGCAAGAATTGCCTTTTCCATCTCCTTAAGAGTTGTTGCATCGTAGGGAGAAATGGTAAGAGTCTTAGAGTCAACTACTCTAACGTCTGCCATAGATGTAATAAGAGTAGGTGCTCCCCAGTATTCAAAGGTTACCTTGCTGATAACGGCAGTATTTGCCTGACCTGCACGGATAACAGAAAGATTTTCCTGATATGCGGCGATTGCCTTTTGCATTTTTGTTTCAAATTCCTTAGTATCGAGTTTCATAAGTAAAAAACCTCCGTATATATTATGTAATTTATTTTAAAATTATTTGTGAAGCTCGGTTCCTATCTTCTCGCCCATAGCAACACGGTAGATGTTCATAGGATCCTTAAGCTCAAATGCATAAGTTGTTATATTGTTTGCCATGCAGAATGCTGCGGCGGTAAGATCGATTGCGCCAAGCTCCTTGGTAATCATCTCGGTATAGGTCAATTCATCGTATTTTACAGCAGTTTTATCCTTATTGGGATCCGCGGAATATACTCCATCAATATTCTTTGCCATAAGAACCGCATCTGCCTCTATCTCGGCACCGCGAAGAACTGCAGCCGTATCGGTTGAAAAATAAGGTGCGCCTGTTCCACAGCCTAAGATAACCACCTTACCGTTTTCGAGAGCCTCAACCGCATCTCTGGGGGTGTAGAATTTTGCGAAGGCATTCATCTCCACCGATGTCATAGTAACGGCGTCAATACCGCACGAAATAAAGGTATCCTGAAGTGCGAGAGCGTTAATGGTTGTTGCAAGCATTCCCATAGAATCGGCTCTTGCTCTATTCATTTTGCCTCCCTCTCTACCGCGCCAAATATTTCCTGCGCCAACGAGAACTCCAACCTCAATGCCTGCGTCAACGCACTTTTTTACTACGTCCGCAACGGTTGCGATAAAGTCGAAATCAAGTATTGAGTCAGATGCCTGAAGCGCCTCTCCCGAGAGCTTTAATAATATTCTTTTGTATTTTGGACTTGACATAAAAAACTTCCTTTCCAAGTGTTACAATATACACATATATTTTACTACATTTTTCTTCTTTTGTAAACACCTATTTTACATTTTATCACACAAATTTGTAAAATTTATTTTAAAATAAAATATGCCCGCTCAAACGTCTAATAAACGCTTGAACGAGCATATAACGATTATCTCATTTTATTTAAAAAAGGCACGCAAAAAAGCATCTTTCTCAGTTCTGTATAGCAAGCAAAGCTTTTATCGTTAAATTGCTTTTGATTGTTGTATTTTATCGTCGGCATCTCAAGTGTAAACGCCGAGGACGAAAGCTCCTTAATAGACCAATCGGCAATCGTAAATCTTTTTACGCAACTCTCACGGTAAGCACGCTTCATTTTAGCCATTTGCGAAAGCGCCACCGCCATTTTATTTTCTATCTCGCCATCGCCATAGTAAATAACGCCTTCACTATCCTCGGGCTTGGATTGAGAAAATGAAAGCAAAATATCCGGTTTAAAGCCATATCTTAAAAAATTACAAAAAGCGCCTACCTCTGCCTCGGGCTCACTTTCGCTATATTCCGCTCCATAATTGTATTTTAACTCTATCCCTCGTGCGTTTCCACGCCACAACGAAAAATCCTCGCTCTCGCCATTTAGCCTTAGCACACGCTCCCTTAGCGGATTATCGATGTCCACCCCTTGCGAGCAATAGGTTGCGCCGTCGGGATTTAGCATTGGTATGATAACGAGAGTATAATTTTTAAATATCGACTCGGCGGAAAAGCCGAACGCCGAGCCCCCCTCACTATAAAGCGAGCAAATATCTCTAACAAATCGCACGAGAAGTAACGGGGATATAGCATCACACCCCTCCTCGCCACCTATGTAAAGAACGGTGCTTTTCCCCTCGCCTAAAATAATTGCGGGTATGCTTTTTTTAAGTATGCTCCTTGCGGCAACGGTTA
Organism: Eubacteriales bacterium; assembly: GCA_045634485.1. Classification (GTDB taxonomy): domain Bacteria; phylum Bacillota; class Clostridia; order Oscillospirales; family CAG-272; genus HGM12713. Next base: position 2,120 of record JAZRAJ010000047.1, read on the forward strand.
CCGAAAGAAAGCTATACTTATTCATATACGTATCTATTTCCTCCATCATTTTTGTATAATCAAAATATATTTTTGCCATACCGACATCCTCCAATTCTTTGATTTTAAATATTCTTGTAATAGATAATATGCAAATGAAAAATAAAAATGCAATATTTTTAAATAATTTACAAAAAATCTCAAGACAACCGCTATATTTTATGATATAATTATTTATATTATTTTAAATTTTAAGAGGACACAATGAACGATATACTCCCAACTCCTATAAACGAAGGCAGAGTTACAAAGGTCTTAGCAATCATTTTGCTTTTGTTTTGCCTTTTACCAAGCATCTTAAATATAACCTGCCTTACGCCCTTGTATTTTAGTTTGGAAAATAATACTATCTACAGAGGCACGGCAATAACGATTACACTTAAATACATATCCGATTTATTTGAGCTTATCTCCTTTGGCTCGGCATACGCAGCGATAATATTTTCGCTCGTTTTATTAAAAAAGAAGGCTACCGCATTTATTGCGATTTCCTATTGCGCTTTACTTTTAATAAAGATACCTATGCGACTTCTTATGAACATTCCGCTTTACGGAACGATTGGAACTAAAGAGGAAATTATTGCCGACCTCATCGCCTTGGTATTTTATCTTATACTTGAATTATTACAGCTTGCATTGGTATTTGCCTTCGTAGCAGTATGCGCGGGTAACTATCTTCGCTCGGTTGAGATGCTTACCCAAAAGGGCAAGACATCTCCACACGTCAAGCACATTTTGCCTATAAAAAAATACGTGGATTGGTATAATCCACTTCTCCGCTCGGCTATTTATTCAAGCATAATCATTACGGTATTTAAAATAGTTTCAAGAATTATAACCGATATTGATGCGGGCGCTCCGAGCTCGTTTGGCGAGGTAATGATAATGATTGTAAATTACGTAGCCGACGCCGCATACGGCTTTGCCGCATATATACTTGCAATACTTATATTTAATCTGCTATTCGAAAAGCTTACAAAATCTGATGCTACGGATAAAAAGCACAATAAAAATAAAGCAGACGAGGATAACTCATCTGCCTTATTTGAGGATTAAATCTTAGCTTAAAAGCTTTTGCATAAGCTCTATTTTGTTTTTTGAAAAATCGTAGGCGCCCTTAAAATCGCCTATTTCCTTACAGCAAAGCTCAATATCACCAAGGACGAAGTAAAGCATCGGCTCGGGAAGCTCTCCGTTATCATTGTAGAGTATTGTACGCAACGCATCGTAGCCCTCTTGATATCTTCCCTCCTCTATAAGAAGCCTTGCTCTTATATGAAGCTCGTACGAGGTTTTATAAATAGCCTCAAGCGCTCTATTTAGCATTGGGATGCTTTTATATCCGCCTGCCTCTCCCGAAATAAAAAGATACGAATATATACAAAAGCTATCGGTAGCCAAGGGTAATGCTATATCGGGCTCGTCCTCATTTGAAGCAAGCGTTGGAGATATAAGGCTCATATAATCAAAATAGCATTTTGCTCTTGCTAAAATCAACGAGGAATTATAAATAGTTTTAGCGCAACAGTCTATCGCCTCATCAAAAAGCTCTGCCGCACTACGCAAGCCTCCGTGCAAAAATGAATTAATTGCAACGTGAAGAGTGCTTTCGGCAAGCATTAGCATAAGCTCATCATCGCACCATTCCGAATTTTTGCACATCTCTCGGCAGAGTGCGTAATCCTTATTAGCAAAAGCCCTTTTTATATTTCCGATTTCTGCGGATTTAAAGTAAAGTATTTCATCATCCTCGTCGGCAAGCAAAAAGCCTGCCGAAACGTTAAGTCGCTCGGCAATATATTTTACAGTAGCCATCGACGGCTGAGCGGCACCGTTTTCTATTCGGCTAAGCATATTTCTCGTTATCTCACCGCCAACAAGCTCGCTTTGAGTCATAAGCTTTGCGGTTCGAAGACGCTTAATTTTTTCGCCTATCTGCATTTCTTCCTCCGTGCTATAAAGCATATAGAATTAAACTTAATTAAACAAAACCAAGGTAAATAGTAACGCAAATTTACCTTTTTTATTATTTTAACACGAATAACGATAAAAATCAAGTAAAAATTTCGTATTTTACAAAACAAGGAGAAAATAAAATGATTATAAGAGGATTGCAAAAAACCACGCTACTCGACTATCCCGAAAAGCTTGCCTGCACTATCTTTACGGGTGGATGCAATTTTCGTTGTCCATTTTGCCACAACGCATCCTTAGTTCTTAATGCAAGCCGCGTTGAGGAAATTCCCGAGGATGAGCTTTTCTCCTACCTATCAAAGCGAAGAGGCGTGCTTGACGGTGCTTGCATAACGGGAGGTGAGCCACTCCTTAACAATGATATAGTTGATTTTATAAAAAAGATACGCTCCTACGGCTTGCTTATAAAGCTTGACACAAACGGAAGCTTTCCCGATAAGCTTGAATATTTACTTGATAATAAGCTTGTTGACTACGTGGCTATGGATATAAAAAATTCAAAAGAAAAATATGCACTAACAGCAGGAACGAAGGAATTTCCAAATGAAATAGAACGAAGCATTGATATCATAATGTCAAAAGCCCCCGACTATGAATTTAGAACGACCGTTGTGCGTGAGCTTCACACCCCAAGCGATATTTGCAAAATCGCCGAGCGCATAAAAAACACTAAAAAATATTTTCTCCAATCCTACGTTGATTCGGGAGATACTATTGCCGACGGCTTTACGGCATATTCTCCCGCAGAAATGCTTGAAATACTTGAAGCCGCGCAGAAAATACTACCCGTAACGGCTTTGCGTGGTATCTAAATATTGTGTTCACATTTTGAATTTTACACAATATGTTGTATTATATGACAAAAATCAACCCTATATATTGTAATTTCTCACAATTGACTTTTTTGTTTTTTTAATGTATAATTGAAGAACAGACGAAAATTCAAAAATCGATGAAATAAAGCATAATAAAACGAAAAAGGAGAAAAAATGTATCAGGTTTTAAAAAGAGATGGAAAAATCGTTGATTTCAATCTTCAAAAAATCAACGATGCTATAAGAATGGCATTCGAGGCACAGGAAAAGCAATATCATCCTTCGATAATTGATTTCCTTGCCCTTAAGGTTACGGCAGATTTTGAGCCTAAAATAAAGGAAGGAGTTATCTCGGTTGAGGACGTTCAGGATAGCGTTGAGTCGGTTCTCGTTCAAGCAGGATACGCCGACGTTGCAAAGGCATATATACTTTACCGTAAGCAAAGAGAAAAGCTCCGTAACGTTAAATCCACTATTCTCGACTATAAGGATATCGTAAATAGCTACGTTAAAAATATCGACTGGCGTGTTAAGGAGAACTCAACCGTCACCTATTCAGTTGGTGGACTTATTCTTAGCAACTCGGGCGCTATAACCGCCAACTATTGGCTTTCCGAGGTTTACGACGAGGAAATTGCTAACGCACACAGAAACGCCGATATGCATATTCACGACCTTTCTATGCTCACAGGCTATTGCGCAGGATGGTCACTAAAGCAGCTTATTCAAGAGGGTCTTGGCGGTGTTACGGGAAAGATTACCTCCGCACCCGCACGCCATCTTGCAACGCTTTGCAACCAAATGGTTAACTTTCTTGGAATCATGCAAAACGAATGGGCAGGCGCTCAGGCGTTTTCCTCATTTGATACCTACCTTGCTCCCTTCGTTAAGGCTGATAACCTCAGCTACGAGCAGGTTAAAAAATGCATAGAGTCCTTTATTTACGGTGTAAACACGCCCTCTCGTTGGGGTACTCAGGCCCCCTTCTCAAACATTACTCTTGACTGGACGGTTCCAGCAGACCTTGCGGAGCTTAACGCTATAGTTGGCGGTAAGGAGATGGTCTTTAAGTACAAGGATTGTAAAAAGGAAATGGATATGGTCAACAAGGCGTTTATCGAAACCATGATAGACGGCGACTATAACGGCAGAGGCTTCCAATATCCTATTCCCACCTACTCAATTACAAGGAATTTCGATTGGTCGGACACCGAAAACAACCGCTTGCTCTTTGAAATGACCGCAAAATACGGTACTCCCTATTTTTCCAATTACATCAACAGTGATATGGAGCCAAGTGACGTTCGAAGCATGTGTTGTCGCTTACGTCTTGACCTTCGTGAGCTTCGTAAAAAATCCGGTGGATTCTTTGGAAGCGGAGAAAGCACGGGCTCTATCGGCGTAGTAACCATCAATATGCCGAGAATTGCATATCTTGCAACCGATAAGGCAGATTTCTACGCTCGCCTTGACCACAAAATGGATATAGCGGCTCGCTCGCTTAAAATCAAGCGCACCGTTATAACTAAGCTTCTCGACGAGGGACTTTACCCCTACACCAAGAGATATCTTGGAACCTTTGCAAACCACTTCTCTACCATCGGTCTTGTTGGTATGAACGAGGCTTGCCTTAACGCCTCTTGGATAAAGAAGGACCTTACTCACGAGGAAGCTCAGAAATTCACTCAAGAGGTTCTTAACCATATGAGAGAAAAGCTCTCGGACTATCAGGAAAAGTACGGAGATCTTTACAACCTCGAGGCAACTCCCGCAGAGTCGGCCTCCTACCGTCTTGCAAAGCACGATCTTAAGAGATTCCCGAACATTATAACCGCATCCGAAAAGGGCAATACTCCCTACTACACCAACTCCTCACATCTTCCCGTTGGATACACCTCGGATATCTTTGAGGCACTTGATATTCAAGACGGACTCCAGACTCTTTACACCTCGGGAACGGTGTTCCACGCATTTATGGGAGAAAAGCTCCCCGATTGGAAATCAGCTGCAAATCTCGTTCGCAAGATTGCGGAGAACTATAAGCTTCCCTACTACTCTATCTCCCCGACCTACTCGGTATGTAAATCGCACGGATATATTGCGGGCGAAAAATTCGTTTGCCCCTTCTGTGGCGAAAAGACCGAGGTATATAGCCGTATAACCGGCTACTACCGCCCCGTTCAAAACTGGAACGACGGTAAGGCGGAGGAATACAAGAACAGAAAGCTTTATAACATTGCAGAATCTATGGCAAGCCGCAGCTTTGTTGCGCATCAAAGCGTTGAGGAAACCGACGTATGCGTTAAATCTAACGATGCAAAAATAATTCTTTTTGCAACCACTACCTGCCCTAATTGCAGAATGGCGGAAAAGTTCCTCGGAGATGCAGGCATTGTTTATGAAAAAATCTACGCCGATCAAACCCCAGAGCTTGCAAAGCAATTTGAAATAAAGCAAGCACCCACGCTCGTTATTATAAACGGCGATAGCGTTGAGAGGGTTATGAACGTTTCAAACATTCGTAAATTTGCAGAGGAGCTTAAAAAATAATTTTGCTCACTAATTTTGGCGGGCATTTGGAAATCGTTTTTCGGTAACAAATGCCCGTCGGATTTTTATTTTTAAAACATCGAAAGGCAATAATTTTAAAATGAAGGATATTATTATTATCGGCGCAGGACCTGCGGGAATGACTGCGGCGCTCTATGCGCTTCGTGCCGACAAGAGCGTGCTTTTGCTTGAAAAGGAAAACTTTGGAGGTCAAATAACCTTTTCGCCCCGACTTGAAAATTACCCCACTATTATGGAAATAAGCGGAAGCGAATTTGCAAACCTTATGCTTGACCAGGTAATGGCTCACGGCGCAGAGATTGAGCTTGCCGAGGCAACCAAAATTACCGATATGGGCGACTATAAAATAGTTCACACCGAATACGGAGATTTTGAGGGTAAGGCGGTAATAATCGCCACCGGCTCAAAGCACCGCCACTTAGGACTTGAGGGCGAGGAAGAGCTTATCGGCTCGGGAATTTCATTTTGCGCGGTGTGTGACGGAGCTTTTTTTGCAGATAAATGCGTTGCCGTTATAGGTGGCGGAAATACGGCTCTTCAAGAGGCGGTTATGCTTAGCGACATATGCAAAAGGGTTACAATTATTCAAAATCTTTCCTTTATGACGGGCGAAAAAAGGCTACTTTCCATTCTTGAAAGGAAGGATAACGTCGATATGATATTCGATACCGTTGTTACCTCACTTGAGTCAAGCGACGGCGAGCTTTGCGCTATAAAAATAAAAAATACCGCAAACGGCGAGGAAAATCGTCTTGCGCTTGACGGAATGTTTATAGCCATCGGTCAGGTGCCCGAAAACGATGCCTTTAAAGATTTAACCGCTCTCAATGATTACGGATATATTATAGCCGATGAATCCTGCACCACCGACACGTTAGGCGTATTCGTTGCGGGAGATTGCCGAACGAAAAAAATCCGTCAGGTAACCACCGCCTCAGCAGACGGTGCAATTGCCGCTCTTGCCGCTTGCAGATACATTGACGGTCTTTAATAAAACCAAAATAAAATAATTTGTAAATAATTTTATTTCGGTATTGAAAAAAACTAAAAACAGTATTAAAATATATTAGTATTTTATTTCTAATATCTTATATCTACAGGAGCAAAAAAATGAGAAGCATTGGTTTTGATAATGACAAATATATTAAATTGCAAT
>JAZRAJ010000048.1:0-3113 GCA_045634485.1 Eubacteriales bacterium
TGAACAGCCTTGATAACGTCAAGCTTCTTAGCGCCGAAGCTCTTAAGAATAACGTCAAATTCAGTCTTCTCCTCAGCTGCTGCTGCGGGAGCTGCTGCGCCTGCTGCAACTACACCTACGGGAGCTGCTGCGGATACGCCGAATTCATCCTCAACTGCCTTTACAAGGTCAGCGAGTTCGATAATAGTAAGAGTCTTAATCTCTTCGAGAATGTTTGTGATCTTTTCAGATGCCATTTTCGTATTCCTCCTTAATCGGATATAATTTAAATTTTTTTATTTTGCGCTTATGCGCTGTGTGTTTGCCGCCTTATGCGGACTTTAGTGAAGCGGGATTATTCTGCTGCTTCTGCAGGTGCTGCTTCCTCTCCGTCCTTATCAACGATAGCCTGAATAGCATAAGCAAAGCCATAAAGAGGCGATCTGATGCTGCCAAGGAACTTGGCAAGAAGAACTTCCTTAGAGGGAATGTCAGCAAGCTTTTCAACGGTTGCCTTGTCTACAACCGCGCCGTCAAGGTATCCTGCGAGAATCTGGAAGCTTTCAATCTTATCAGCGTACTCCTTAAGAACCTTAGCGGGTGCAACAGGGTCGTCGGTTGCAATAGCGATAGCGGTCATACCTGTAAGGTACTGCTTCATATCGCCCATACCAACCTCTTCACAAGCTCTGCCTGTCAAGGAATTCTTCATAACTGTGTACTTAACGCCTGCCTCACGAAGAGCCTTACGCATCTTTGTATCAGCATCAACAGTAATACCCTGGTAGTTAACAACTACACCTGCGGGAGAATTCTTCAACTGCTCTGCAAGATCAGCAACGATTGCCTGCTTTTGTGCGAGAATAGAATTGCTGGGCACTTTATTTTACCTCCTGTTTGAAAATGCGCAGGTATAAAAAAATAATCTTTTTTCGTTTAAGCAAAGCATGCCTAAGGAAAAAAGATTATGAAAAGAATATACACAATCAAATCTCCTCGGCAGGAAAGCTTGGCTTTTACGGTAACCTGCTGTCTTTGGATAACATTGCTATTATACCACAAAATTTTTATTTGTCAATAGCTTTTTTAAAATTTTCTCAAAAAACTTTTATAAATTTATTCTTCGGTATCTAAATTATTATTTATTGCGTTTTGCGCAAGCTCAATAAGCCTTAATCTAAGCCACTCGGGCTCGACAATTTTTATATTCGCCCCCGAGGATATAAGAACACCTAAGAAAAGCTCCACGCTTTGAAACTCGCATCTGTAATTTTTTCGTGGCAAATCCTCGGTTATCAAGGAGCGAAGCTCAATAACCGTTGCCCTATCGGGTATATGCAAAACCGCCGTATACGGAAGCTGAAGCTGAAGCATTCCCCGCTCTGCGTTAGTTATTTCTATATCACGCATCGAGCGTATAACGTCGTGTAGGTCGGAGTCGTTCTCAAATTCACGCATATAAGGCAAAGTAAATTCGGTTGAATAATAATATCCGCCCTGCGTATGCGAATAAACTATTGGCGCACCAAGCTGAGTTTTTAATTTGTCAACGTCACGCTGAGCCTGCCTTCTTGAAATAGAAAACTTGTTGGCAAGGTCGATCGCGCTTGGATACGCCTCCTCACATATCTTTTTGTGAAGCCATTGTATGCGATCATTCACTGTCATCGGCAATATTCTCCTGCGCCTCATCAAGAGGGGCGTTCTCCTCGGTGGATTTAACCTCCTCTATAACGATTTTTGATTTCTGCGCGTCGATAAGTCGAGTTACTGCATAAATAAGAAGCGCTATAAAAAATACGTCGGCTTCAAGTGTGATATATCCCTTAATTGCACCGCAGAAATAGCCTATCATCGCAGATATTGGAGATACGAGCATAATAATTATTGAAGTAAAGAGTGAAAAATAATAAAATCTTGCTCTTACAAATCCGTAGCACGCACACATCTCGTTAAAAATAAAGAGTAATGCACCTGCGCACGCAAGATAGAAGAATATTTTATCGGTTGAATTTAACGGTATAAAAAATTCAAAGTATGCGCACATCCAGGAAAGCATTACATACAAAAGCGCGCCAATGCCCATATAAAAGGTTATGTTTTTATAAGCCTTCTTTGCTAAAAATATAAGAAAGAAGAATACACCCGCAACAATTGCACTAACCGCCATTAAATATTTGTTTACCACGTTATCGTTAAAGGGCGTTAAGAAAATTCTTAAAAGGCGGAATACCAAGGCTCCCATAGGCAAGAGTGCCGCATATTGCGAAAGTAAGCTCGTTGGCTCTACGCTTTGTCTTTTGTCAACGCCAAATATTGTCGCAAGAAGAAAAAGTACAATTGCGACCGCAAGTATAGCGTTAGCGATTATAGGTAGTATTGCGCCACTCCGGTAATAGCCTATATCGTCGTAAAAGAAAAACAGTGATATTATTCTAAGGACAAGCGAGAGGAAGCCCACCCCGATTGCCGATATTGAAAGTGTTCGGATAGATAGTTTTTTCATACAATAGCTCCATAAAGAGTTTTAATTATATATATTATACTACCATTTTTTGAATATTTTGTAAACAAATCGATTTAAGATTAGAATTTATTTACTTTTGCGATATATTTTCTAAAAACTTAAATATTTTTTCATTTTGTGCGGTGCGAATATTTTGCGTTCAATCGTTGAGCGCAGTAATTATGGGGCTACTCGCCCCAAACCCTCGCAAGTTTTTTGAAAAAAACTTGACTAAAAACTTTCAAGCTTTGGTACAGTGCAAACATAGATTGTTCAATCGTTGAACGCACTTATTATGATAAAAAATAAACCCCTAGTTTCAAAGTTCTTGAAGGATAGGGGTGTGGGGAAAGGAAAGCTTCTTTCAAGAAGTTTCCTTTCCCCACGAAAAAACATAAAATCCACAATCCCGCTTTTTCTTTGGCACAAGAGGCGCAAAGAAAAAGCTTGGCAAAAAGAAAACGCCGTTTTATGGGCTCTGCCCAACCCCCCGCAAGTTTTTTGAAAAAAGTCGGCAGTGCCGACAGCCAATATCGTCCGTAGTGATATAAAGATTTTAACTTTTGTGCCCGATGGCATAGAGTTTTTACAATACCGCACTAAAAACTTTCACACTTTGGTGCAGTGC
>JAZRAJ010000049.1:0-28261 GCA_045634485.1 Eubacteriales bacterium
GCGAGAGAAAGAAGATCGCGCCCGAAATTATTCGTCTGACCGACGAGCTTATGAAGTGAGGAACGAATATGAAACCCGAAATCAAGAAGATAATTACAGAAATGCTCTCGGATGCAGGCGTCAATTCTTGCGCCACCACGGAGGACTTCACGTGGCTTTTTGATGCCGTCAAAGCCGATGCCGAGCAACTCCGCGCATACTTCCAAACGGCAACCTATAACACGACCGGCGACTATAAAACTACCTTCTTCGTCAACGGACTCCGCGCCATCATCACCACTTGGCTCGATAACGATTGTGGCGACTCCGTGGAGCAAATGAACGAGCTTGCGATGAGGGAGTATAAAAAGCTGTTTGAGGAGGCATAAGAGAAATATCAAAACGCAATATCTGCATCGCTGTAGGCAAAGAAAATGCCCTGCGAGAAAATGCAGCTCCGAAGGAGGTCTGTCCCAAAATGTAGGACAGACCTCTTTTGCGTGAAAAGGTTGCACAAATTTGTGAAATTGACGGCGATATTTACAGTTTTTCTTTTTCTGCCGTTGGGCTATTGAGCGCAAAAGCATAGATAAATCAAGGCTTTTTGTACTGTTCTCGTCTATCTCGTGATGTTGGATATATGGTAGAAGCATCAAAATAATAGGGGGTTAAGCTTTAAAATTTAAAAAACTAATATGAGGCGGGATATTTTCCTGCCTTTTATTTTTTAGCAAAAATATACTCGGTGATCGCAGGTGGTAAGTGAGCTGAATACCAACCAATATGGGGGCTTTGCAAGCCCCTATTTTTTAAGCAGGATAAAGCCGTGTCTATTTCACGGCGTCCTACATCGCACGGCAACGCCGAGCGATTGGCTAAAAGCAAGGTGTTTCAAGGAGTTTGACAAAATTTTAAAAAACGGCGGAACTCAGGCAAAGGTTGTCTGCTTGCGCTAATTTGAGAAATTTTCGGTCTTTGACACCTCAAATCGCAAGGCGTAGCCAAGAAATACACAATGTCTATATTTAGCGCCAACAAAAAAACAACAATTAAAAAGGAGAAAACTAATATGAAAAATAATAATCAAAAATCATCAAGAGGCGTAGCGTTGACGCAGGCTCAAGGTCACTCTATGTCGTGGTGAGCTTAAATGATAACAAATTGATAACTCTTTGCAAAAACGCTGGATATTCTCTCGAACCTGTGGTATGGTTGTGATAGCAAAAATAAAAACAAACGAAAGGAGAAAAAATATGTCAAATAAACGCAGACCGCAAGGGGATGGAACAATTAGAAAAAGAAAAGACGGGCGATGGGAAGCCCGAATTATTATCGGACACAAGAACGACGGCTCGCCCATGTATAAGTCGGTATTCGCCAAAACACAAAAATCTGCTCTAAAGGAGCTTCACAAGCTTATAGAGCTATACCGAGATGTCGACCTCACCGAGGATTGCAGAATGACTCTCGGCGAATGGATGGACAAATGGCTCGATGAGTATATGATATTCGCTATCAGAGAATCTACGCTTGACAGTTACCGAAACATCACGAAAAATCAAGTAAAAAAACATATTGGTAACAAACCGCTTTCGTCCTTGACAACTGCTGATATACAAAGATTTTATAACAAAATAAAAAAAGAAGGCAGAATGAAGCCGAAGCGTGATGGCTCATACGAGCTTGCCGACAGTATGGTGCGAAAAATACACATGATGCTTCATGAAGCCTTGGATACGGCGGTCAGGGAACGCCTCATAGCCAAGAACCCGACAAACGGTACAACGATACCGAAAACCAACTATCCCGAAAAACAGATACTCGGTGATGAACAGCTCGAAACCTTCCTTGAAGAAATCAAGAAAGAAGAATATTGGTGCGATTTCTTCTATGTAGAGATTATGGTAGGACTTCGCCGTGGCGAGATATGCGGACTAAAATGGAGTGATATTGACTTTAGCGCAAACAAGCTCCGAGTAGAAAGATCAGTAGGAATTAAAAAGGGTGGGGGCATAAGCATTGGAGAAACCAAAACCAACACAGGCATTCGAACGATTATTATGCCGCCGAGTGGTAGCGAGGTATTGCAAAGGCGCAAGCAAACGGCGATAAGTGCGTGGGTGTTTCCGTCATTCTTAAATCCCGAACAGCCGATACATCCCGAAGCAGCTTATCGCAAGCTCAAAGTAATACTCAAGCACGCAGAGCTTCCAATGATACGCTTTCACGATCTTCGTCATACCTTTGCAACTCATGCGATGAAGGGCGGTGTTGATGCAAAAACATTATCGGGAATCCTTGGACACACCAATGCAAGCTTCACACTTGACACCTATACCCACGTGACAAGCGATATGCAAAAGAACGCATCAGCAGTAGTTGGCAATATGATGCAAAAAATAATGATAAAGGAGTAAATAATGGCAAATAGCAAACGAAAACAAGGAGAAGGGATGATTCGCCTTCGAAAAGACGGTCGGTGGGAAGGACGAGTCGTTATCGGTTACGATGAAAAAGGTAACCCACGAACTAAAAACGTATTGGCGAAAACCAAGGCAGAGTGTACCGAAAAGCTTGAAACACTTAAAGCTCAATGTGGAAGAACTACCGATAGACTTAAATCGGATATGTTATTCGGAGATTGGATAGATTTCTGGTATCAGAACTTTTCCAAGCCGAAAATAAGACAGACCACGCAACAAACCTACGAGGGGAGAATTTATGCACACATAATACCTGAAATAGGTCAAATACCGTTGAATAAGCTAACACAAAACGATTTGCAACAGTTCTATGCAAGGTTGAAAAAAGGCGGGCGAAAAAGACTCACAGATAAATATGGTGAGGGCTTATCCGACCGAATGGTACGCTCCTGCCATACCACCTGCCGAAGTGCACTTGAAAAGGCGGTAGCCGAAAGGCTGATAACAACAAATCCTGCCTTGGGTTGCAGGCTTCCGCCAAAAAAATCCAAAGAGATGCAGGTGCTAACACAAGCTGAAATTATTAGATTTTTAACGCAAGCAAAAGCAGAGGGATACTATGAAATGTTCTTACTTGAACTGACTACGGGAATGCGACGAGGTGAGATACTCGGACTTAAATGGCGTGACCTTAATCTTCAAAGCGGAGAGCTTCACATATCAAGACAGGTAGTAAGGACAGGAAAGACGGTAGAGGTAAGCGTACCGAAAACAAAATCTTCGATACGGACAATCCTTCTTCCGCTCGATATGGTGGAGCTTCTTACGGAGTTGAAAAAACAAACCAAAGGCGAGTGGATGTTCCCGTCACCCGTAAAATCGGGAGAGCCGAGAAATCCCACGGCGATGTACCGACGATTCCAACTTATCCTTGAACGCTCTCACTGCAAGAAGATACGCTTCCATGACCTGCGCCACACCTTCGCAACAATGGCACTTGAAAATGGTATGGATATTAAAACACTCTCCGCTATGATAGGACACATAAGCTCGGAAACGACCTTGAATATCTACAGCCATATCACCGACACAATGCAACAGCAGGCGGCGGTGAGAATCGACCGAGAGATCGGCGGTACAAACGCAGAAATGCCCGAACCGCCGTAAGTGACGAGCCAATCCCCGAAAACGCCACAGAAACGGTTTTTGAGCCGTATAAGTCAAAGATACGAAAGAGCGGCACCGGTTGCGTGACGATGATAAACGACCACCTGTATGAAGGACGATTCACACCAAGAGTTAACGGCAAACGCATCTCCAAGAATGTCTACGCAAAGACACGAGAGGAATGCGAGAAAAAGCTTGCTGAGCTGATTAAAACCATGAAAGCCGAAATCGCAGCCGAAAAGAAAAAGGCGAAACAGGCATAACGAAAGAGGGCTGACGAAAAAATCGTCAGCCCTCAAATTTTGCGGTGCAGTAGGCAAAGAAAAAAAGGATTCTGGAGAAATTCTCGAATCCTTCGTTTTTGTGAGTATATTTTTCTTCAAATAGTCCCGAAAATAGGGGTTTTATGTGGTCAAGAAAAAAGCTGCTTTTGTGCAAAATTGATAAAAAATAACCGAAAACAAGTCTAAAAAAGCTTGTTTTCGGCTGATTTTTGGTCGGAATGACAGGATTCGAACCTGCGACATCGTGCTCCCAAAGCACGCGCGCTACCAACTGCGCTACATCCCGAAGTATGTAAAATATTGATTTTTTTTCGGTTTTTCCGTAAGTGGTCAAACATGTGGTCAAACCGTTATTTTTGAAGAATTTGAGAGAAAATATATTGCTCAAAAAGTCAGTGTTTACAAGGCTTTTCGGCGTTTTTCGGGATTTCATAATGAGGGGGCGGTGTCTTGCTCCCAAAGCACGCGCGCTACCAACTGCGCTACATCCCGATTATTTAATATTAATTTGTTTTTGCAGTTGTCCGCTGCGCTTCCTGTTGCAACTAAGACTCTGACTTCGCCAATGGCTCGTCAATCGTCAAGTTGCTGCCACTCCTTATTGCTCGCTTCATCACCCGCAGGGTGCGCTCGCAAACGTCCCCAACTGCGCTACATCCCGATTATTTTATTGTTTACAACATTTGATATTATAACAAATTTTTTATTAAATGTCAAGTGCTTTAGCGCTTCATTTTTAAAATAAGCAAAATTTATTTGTAATTTTATTTACAAATCCATATATTTTTAGATGCCGACTTTGTTTTTCGTCGGCATCATTTTGCTTTGTGATCTTATAAATATTTTTTTATTTCGCCATCGAGGCTTTTTGCGTAATAAGAAAATCCCTCGTCGTTTGGGTGGAGGCTTTTGTCGCTAAAAAGCTCGCAATCGTGTGGAACAAAGTCAAATCCGTCGATTACGTTAATTTTTGGATGCTTTTTTGCAAGCTTAAAGAAATGATCCCTTACGTCCGAAAATTTACCTATTGGATGCTCATCTTGATAATCGGTGCGCCATATGGGAGCGATTGCAAATATCTTTGCATTTGGATAATTATTTATCAGCGCCTCAAAAAATTCTTCGGATTCATTATAAAAGTCATTTTTTGAAACATTAAGAAACCAATCGTTTGTTCCGTACGCTACCGTTATTATATCTGGCTCAAATTCGTCATCCTTGATTCTTGCGAGGTCTGCGCGGAATATTTCTCCGCCTATACCTTTATTTCTTGCCTCGGCATTAAGGCTTAGCATTATGCGTGATGCATAAGAATTACTTGTATATTCCGCATCATAGCCGTGAGTAATCGAGTCGCCGAAGAAAATTATTCTGCGTGATTTTTGTATTGGAATTATCGACGCTCCGTCATCAATTGACAACTCAATGATATCCGATGAGCATGACCACGGAAGATGTATTCTCACGTTTTTTTCTTTATTAGTGCTACCGAGAGTGAATTGTCCTTCGACTGTTTTTTTCTCTATATTTTCTTGTGTAACGTCAAATTCTCCTTTAATGCTACCGCAAAGCTCATTATCGACATAAACGTCGTGCGAGTAAAAATATCTTGATGATCGAGGTGTTAATTCGGCTTTTATAAATAAAGATGAGCTATCGGTTTTAAATTCAAGAGTAATGCAGGAATTTGCAAAGGTTTTTTTATAAAATTTTTCGGACACCGTTTTGTATAGAGCTTCTTGCTCCTTTGTAAATCGATGAAATACGGTTTTACCGTTTAATTGCTCGACGTAAGCGGTGCCGAATGTTATATTTTTTATTTGTTCGTGTGAAATTTTCATTTTTATCGATATTTTGTTATTTATTCTTTTTATTATATGCAAGCATAGCTATTGTGTTACAAAGACTGTCATAGTCTATTCCAACCGCATTTGCCTCCTGAGGCATAAGGCTTGTCGGAGTCATACCGGGAAGTGTGTTAGCCTCAAGGCACCACGCATCGCCGTTTGCATCCACTATGTAATCTATTCTTGCATAATCCGAAAGGCAGAGCGCATCAAAGCATTTTTGGCTTGTAGTGTCAATTTTTGCGCGCAAGGAATCGTCAATCGGTGCAGGGCAGATTTCCTCGGTTGCGTTTGCAACGTATTTGTTTGCGTAATTGTAAAATCCGCATTTCGGAATTATTTCAACGGGGGGGAGTGCCTCGCCGTCAAGCATTGCTTGGGTAAGCTCTCTGCCGCTTACGTGCTTTTCAATAAGAACCGAGCCCTCGTACGCCGAAGCAAGCGTAAGTGCATTTTTAAGCTCCGAGTCGTTGTTAACAATCGAAACGCCTACGCTTGAGCCACAGGAGCAGGGCTTTACTATGCAGGGAAAGCCAATTTTGCCTGCCGCCTCGGATACCTTTTCTTCGCTTCCAAAGTCGCTAAAGTTTACCCAATCGGGCGTAAGAATTCCGCTTTCGCGCATAAGCTTTTTTGCTATATCCTTATTCATAGCCAAAAGGCTTCCGATATATCCGCTACCCGTATACGTAACGTCGAATACGTCAAGCGTTGCCTGAAGCTGACCGTTCTCGCCCATATCTCCGTGAAGTGCAAGGAATGCCACGTCGGCAAGCTTGCAGAGTCTTAATACGTTAGGGCCGATAAGCTCGGTGCGGTTGTTTTTTCTTTTAATATTTTCAAGCTCCTCGGGTGTTGGGGCAGTGTTTCCAACTGTAAGGGAGGTTGAATTTTCAATTGTAAAAAGGTCCATTGGGTTTGCGGGGATAGCCTCGTCTGCAATACCCTCGTAAACGTCGAGCATAAGAGTTTTATGACCCTTTCTGCGAAGAGCGGAGGATATAAGGCTACCTGATGAAAGCGATACGTTTCGCTCCGGGGAAAGACCGCCTGCAAGAACAATAATATTCAAAATGATACTCCTTAGTATATAATAAAGTTTTAATTTTCTGCTGTGATATCGATTTTATCGGAGCGAGCGGGTGCTTTTTTGAGGTAAGCAACTCTATCGTTTCCGCCGTAGTCCTTGTATATCTCGCAACGCATACCTGCCGCCGTGGCGAGCGCCGATACAGCCTTTGCTTGGTCGCATCCTATTTCAAGAAGCATAATGCCGTTATCTGTAAGATATTCGCCGTAGTCGCTTATTATTACACGGTAAAAATCAAGTCCGTCGTCGCCGCCGTCAAGCGCCGCACGAGGCTCGTAAAAAAGCTCCTCGTCAAGCAGGGATATCTGCTTGGTTTCTATGTAAGGTGGATTTGAGATTATGCAATCAAATGCTCCGAGTGAGTCCATAAACGCAGGGTAGAGAACGTCCTGCGACAAAAATCCCATTCGGTCACCAACTCCGTTAGACTCTGCGTTCTCACGCGCAACGGCAAGCGTTTCTGGAAAAAGATCAACGGCTACCGCATGACAGTCCTGACGTGCGGCAAGCGTTGAAATTGCAACGCATCCGCTACCCGTGCAAAGGTCGATAAGCCTTGCATTTTCGGGAACGAGCTTAATTGCAAGCTCAACGAGCTTTTCGGTGTCCTGACGGGGAATAAGCGTGTTCTCGGTTACCTTGTAGGTTTCGTTGCAAAAGCTCCAATATCCAAGTATGTATTGCAAGGGATAATGCTCACAACGCTTTTTTACCGCCGCCGCAAGCTCGGGCGAGTCAAAATCCTCGTCACGGCGCAAAAGCAGGTCGGCCTTGGTCACGTTGCAAAAGTGACAAATAAGCATAGCCGTTTCGCCTCGGTTATTCTCAATTTCGGCATTGGCAAGCGCCATGCAAATTTCGTTGTAGGTCATAAATCCTCCGAATAAAATAAAACGTAAGTACGCACAATTATATATAGTATTATAGCAGATTTTTCATCTTAAATAAAGGGAATTTTTAAAAATATTTTATTTTTTTATCTTTTTTTATTATATTTTATTTTTTTAGCATTTTAAAATGTGAATATTCGGTAAAAAGTTGAAAAAAATTGAAAAAGTTAAAAAAAATTATTGCAATTTTTTGAAAATATGATATACTATACTTAAGAGATTATCCGCTATTAAGTGTGAAGCTAAATCTTAATTTAACTTAATTTAATATGAGGAGGAACTGAAATGTTCGGAATTTTTAAGAAGAAAAAGACAAACTATGCAAAGATCATTATTATATCGCTTGCGGTTGCAGCAGCAGTTGCTTTGATAGCATTTATCATCTACAAGCTTGTTAAGAAGTATAGCGAGGACCTCGTTTACGATTGTGACGATCTTTTGGATGAGTGCGACGATTGCGATCTCGTTCTTGATGACGCAGATATGCTCGCTGAGTAATTGGCATAAAAAGGGGTTGTCTATTTAATGACAGCCCTTCTTTTTCGTTTTAGTGCTATTCGGAGGAAAAAATGTACGTTTTTGATACTATCGCCGCAATTTCCACGCCATACGGCAAGGGCGGCGTTGCTATGATAAGAATATCTGGTGCGGATGCGCTTGCGGTGGCAGATGCTATATTTATGCCAAAATCGGGCAAAAGGCTTTCCGAGCTTGAGGTTAGCAGAGCCTATTACGGAGATATATTTTCGCCTATTGAGGGCGGTAAAAGCATTGACGACGGTATAGCGGTTTATTTTCGTGCGCCACGCTCGTTTACGGGTGAGGATACCGTGGAAATAAGCTGTCACGGCGGTATTTTACTTACGCAAAAGGTTCTTTCTGCGGCGCTTTCGGCAGGAGCAAGAATGGCGGAGGCAGGGGAGTTTACTCGCAGAGCCTACGTTTTGGGTAAGATAAGGCTTAACGAGGCGGAGTCGCTTGGAAATCTGCTCGAGGCAAAAAACGAGGGTCAGCTTTCGCTTGCAAGAGGCGGTATGCGTGGCAGACTTACCGCTAAAATGGACGAGCTTTATTGCGTGCTTCGCTCGGTGCTTACGGGAATATACGCAAATATCGACTTTCCCGATGAGGACCTTGCGGATATGAGCAGGGAAGAAATGCTCGATGCGCTTAAGGATGCGCTTGTCGAGGTTCAAGGGCTTGCTGCTACCTATAAAACAGGTAATGCGGTTAGCGAGGGAATACCCACGGTTATCTGCGGTCGAACCAATGCGGGCAAAAGCTCGGTTTATAATAGAATACTTGGCTATGATGCCGCAATAGTTACCGATATAGAGGGAACCACTCGTGACGTCTTGCGCCAAAATGCAACCTTGGGAAAGGTAACGCTTTTGCTTTGTGATACCGCGGGAATTCGCCGTACCGACGATAAGGTTGAGAATATAGGTATTGAGCGCTCTATAAAGGAAATCGACGAGGCAGGGCTTATTTTGGCGGTCTTTGACGGATCAAAAGCGCCCGACGGAGATGATATAGAGCTTGTTAAAAAAATACTTGAAAGCAAGGCGGCGTCGGTTGCTCTCATAAATAAAATCGATATGCTTCAAAACGGAATTAACGGCGAGCTTGCCGAATTGATATCAAGCTTTTCTCATAAGGTTGAAATTTCCGCTCTCACGGGCGAGGGCTTTGATTCTCTTTCTGCGCTTGTTGAAGAGATGTTTATAGACGGTACACTTGATTTTGATAACGATGCGATAATTACGGGCGCTCGGCAGTATGCGGCAATATCTAAGGCGGCGGAGCTTCTTTCCAATGCGGTTTGCGATATAGAGCGAGGAGTGTCGCTTGACGCTTGTTGCGTTGAGGTTGAATGTGCTATGTCGGCTTTAGGCGAGCTTGACGGACGAGAGATTGGCGAGGAGATAGTTCACGAGATATTCTCGCATTTCTGTGTGGGTAAGTAATGATTTATGATAATATTTTTATGGGGCTGCGTCATTTAGCGCAGAACAAAAACACACGAAATAAAATTAAATAAAAATCAGCTTTAACAGTGAAAACAAGCATGGTTAAAGCTGTTTTTTTGTAGGAATTTTCGAGAAAAATCTCTCAAATTCCATTTTTATGTGTGTTTTTTAGCCGCGCTTTTGGCCCTCTGGCGTACCGTTGTACGCCGACGAGAACCAAATCACGACTTCTGCATCTGAATGACTCAGCCCCACCTCTTTTCAAAGAACTTTGAAAAAGGGCTTTATTTTTTTACGTAATGAGTGCGCTCGACGATTGAAAGCGGTGTGTTCGCACCGCACCCAAGTGGGAAGTTTTCGTCCACCTTTTTTGGGCAGGTGGCGGGTTTGGGCAGAGCCCATAAAAACGGTGTCTTCTTTTTGCCAAGCTTTTTATTTGCGCCTCTCGTGCCAAAGAAAAAGCGGTATTAAATGAGCGTACTCTTAAATACAGTTTTTAAAAATCAATAAAATACGCTATCTACCAATATAAAAAGAACAGAGAATGTTTTTTACATTTTCTGTCCTTTTTTTATAAATATTGAATATTCAATTGTCGATATGCCTCTCGTTGCTCGGCTCGATATATTTGCCTTTGGCAAATTCGATATGCTTTCGCTTGGCTCAAGCTCGATATGATATAAATCCGCGCTCACGCAGTGAGCATATCGAGCGCGTCAGCGCATATCGAACGCATAGCGTATATCGAAAATCCGCAATAGCGGATTTATATCGACGCGTAGTGTCCTTAAGGGCACTACGCGAAGGGTTATATGCTTTTATTTTAATCTATTAATAAAAGTATACGTCACTTATTGCCGAGCAGCTGCATTCAGCTCCAATCGTTGCGATAGCATCGCAATACTTATCGTAAAGCGATTCTGAAAGAGCAGGGTTTTCGTCGATTACAAGCATAGATGCAAGATAAGCGGCGGCAGGTGCGCTCAGAGCATCGCAAAGCGGAAATTCATTTTCGAGCGGAAGCTTTACCGAGTTGAATTTTCCTTGTGCTTCAAGTGAGTCACGCAAGCGAAGCTTTTTGTCGAGAGAGCGGCAGGTCGAGCAGAAGCTTGCAAGAATAAAGGGGGCGCGCTCGGCAAGGTCAGCTGTATCTCCCTTTGAGGCGCTTTCGTCAATTAGTGCAAGTGCCGAAAGATATATATCGTTATTCGTGTATGACATATTCAATTATTATACGGGATCGCTGTTGTTTTCAAAATTTACGGTTATGCAAGCCATTTCCTTAGGGTATACGACCTTTGCGCCATAGAGATGAAGTCCCTTAACGGCATCTGCAAAGCGCTTTTCGGGGCGGTATGCCTCAACCTCGGAAAGCTGATCGGCAAATGCGATTGCACGCTTTGTTCTCATAATGCAGTTGTGAGAAATGTCGGTTGAGGAGGTGCTTACGTTTATATTGTTGCATACGAATATCTTGCAGCCGAAGATAGAACCAAGATAACCGGTTTCAAAGGAGTTACCGCTTGCGGTGGGAATAAGTATTTTCTCACGAAGAATACAAGCGGCAACCTTGGGAGAAACCTCGAGGAAGAGCTCGATATTGTCGCCTACGTTGTTTTCGTAAAGCGCCTGACGCGCCTCAAGAATAGTATCGTAAAGAGGTGTGCTTCTGCTGCTGTTTATAAACTTGTTGCCTGCCTGAGCGTAAAGAGAGAATACGTGCTTGTCGGCCTCGTTTGCGATAGCCTCAGCCGCTTTTGCCATAGCCGCCTCCATAAGCTTAGGGGAGGACTGTGCCTTATCGACGTCGTCGATTTGGAAGTTGAAGAACTTTGCCTGATCAATAATAAGCTTGGTAACAGAATCGTCAAGCTCCTGCGGATTGTTCATATCAACGTTCTTTGTGTAGTCGTTTATGTTTATTGCGCCAACGCCGCAGATATTTACGGTTGAGCCCTTGCTCTTGATATCGCCCTCAAAATCTCTGTTACAGTGATTTACCGCAACAAAATTTTTGTTAAGCTCGGAATAAAGTGTTTCGCTCCAAATAGTAGGGATAAAATTAGTAATTGCCATAGTTTTTAAATTTCCTTTCTTTTTTTAAGTTTAATTTTTGATTTTAAATTTTGAATTTAGGTCTTTTCCAGCAAATGCTGAAGAGAATGATTAAGAGTAAAATTAGACATTTTAGTTCCATTTTTCCATAGATCTTCTTATTTTGGCATAGTTTGCGCGGACCTCGCTCGGTGACATTTTTCTTACGTCATCGGCGGAAAAGAATTCTTGAGGTGTGCTTTTGCCGGCCGCGCCTGCGCTTTTCTCGGCATTTTTTGCATTGATTAGCTCAATGCGACGTGCGGCTTCTGTAATGCGCCTTTCATATATTGAATAAGCGGCGGCGAGGGTATTGCCTCTTTTTACGTCCTCCCATACCTCGTCGGGAATACTCCTTACCTGAATTTCGGGAAAAAGCTCGGAGAATTCGTTTATCTGTGCGGCGATTGCCTCCTGACGTGCGGCTTCTGCCTTGTAGGTGTCAAGCTCCTCCTTTAAGGAGGCAATTGTTTGATTTAACTCATCGATGCTTGGCGTGGACTCTACGCTTTCACTTGCAGAGAAATCTTCAATCAATTCCTCTTTGGCATCATCATGGGCATCGGAAATATCGGTTGGATTGCTCATATTGAACATATCGTTTGTATCGTTCACAATGTGTCCTCCTTGTTAATAGTGGCCTGTTCATTTTTGGTTTGTTTTATTGCATCAATAAGATCGTCCTTGTCAAGAGATGCGCCGATAGGTAGGCGTTTAACGTATTGCTCGGCGCTAATAAAGCCCTTGTCAAGAAGCTTGTCAAGCATATTTTGAACGCTTGTTGCGCTGTATCTTGAAACCTCGCAAACGTCTATTTCGGCGGAGAGAATGTGATTTTTCAATAATGAAAACGCAATGCTCTTTGCAAGCACCTTATCACGTGAGTAATAGGGCACAAGTCGCTCGGATGGGTAGTAAGCGCACATCATATCTGCCCAAACGTTTGCAAGCTCCTCAATAAGTCGGTAATAGGACGAGCGTATCTGCTCAAGCGGTATTCGTGAGGTTTCTTGGAGCGCAAGTATTGCGCTTGTGTTATTTGCTTCAACAATACCGAGAGCCGAGTCGGTAGCGCCCATAAGCTCCTTGGTAAGAAGCACTGCGCTATCGATAAGGTCCATATATCCGCTTTGCATCTCGCCAACGCCAAGTACACTTACAGAGTCGGCAATATTTCCGCCACCGTAGGCGGCAATTGCCTCACCAACCTCGTTGGTCCACTCGGGAATCTTTGACTTATCGTATATGACCTTGGAGAACGCCGTGTCGGTCATATGCTTCATAGCCATTGCATATGCACGGTTTATAAATTTTTGGTTGGCTATAAGTGAGGTTACGGGCGACGTGCCGTGGAAGGAGCTTTTTGCGGGTGTCCAGCTAAGATAAGCAATGGGATATAGCCTGCAATCGGTGCGTGCTCTGTGAATAATACAATTCTTGGTTGATTTTTCAAACACCACTCTGCCGTTTTCTCGCCAGAATTTTATAATATACGTTGCCTTTGCCTCATCGTCGCCGGAAAGCTCGTATCTTGAAAGATCTCCCGCTTGGAAGGAGTAATCATCATCGGGGCAGATAGTGCTTATATCTGCATCGCTTGCTCCAAAGCGCTCTGCCTCGGCTTTAAGTGATGCAACGGAGGCTCTGCCCGAAAGAATGATATATTCCTGCGACTGAATGTCTGCCTTGTTTACGTCGGCAGGGAAGATATTTACGTTGTCGATACGCTCGGTTACAATGTCGCCCTCAAAGGCTTGGGAGCCTCGCTTCTCGGTGTCCCAATAGCAGTAAAGCACACCGTCGCCCGCAATTGCGGCATCGGTTAAAAGCTTTAGCATAACGTTTTCCATTCCGTCCTTTTTCCATCTGTAGGATGCGTTGGAGCTTAAGGTGCTTACGCCGTCCTCAATAGCCGCTATCTCGGAGGGAGAGGTTATATAAGGTAGGCTCTCGTCACTGTAGCGGATGGATATGTCGCTTGAGCAAACGCTGCAAACGAGGTAGTTAATTACTCTGCCGATTATGTTAAAAACGGGATGCGGAAGATTTTTGCCCTCGCCGTATTGCCATTGCTCGCCACGGTAGTAGCGCTCGTTTACCTTTACCGACTCGTAAAGCCCGATACGCCTTTTATGCTCCTTTCCGCGCTCGTATTGCTCCCACGCCTTGTTTAAATGCTTTTTTTCTGTGTTCATTTTGTTCCTTTCATATATTTAATTGTTAGTCAGCATAAAGCTCAATGCCGTGAATTATTTGCTCTGCCTTACCGCTTGCAATAAGCTCAAAGCTTAAAGCTCTAAAGCTTCCGCTTTTTGTGCGAAAGGGTATGACCGAGTGTGCTTTGCTTGGTGTAATCGAATAAACGATTTTCGTTTGTCCGTCAAGAAGGGCGTTAAGCGTAAGAGCTCCGCCGCTAAAAGCGCCTCTTACGGTTGCAGATGAAAGCTTCTTTTTTTGCTCGGAATTAAATTCAAGCTCTCCGCTTTTTAGCCTTGCAACGATTTCGACCTCCTCGCCGTTACGAGCATCTGCGTTGAGAGATTCGTCAAATGCGTAAAGCGTGAGCCCCTCCAAAAAGCGAACGGTATCGCCACCCTCCAAAAAGGCAGTTGGAGAAAATCCGCTAAAGCTATACCAAGCTCTGCGAGCGTAGCTGTATATCCATACTCGGGACTCGCCCGGGCTGTAAAGCCATATCTCTCGCTTAGCGTAATTTAAATGAATTAAGCAGGTCTTAAAGAAGTCCTCCGAAAGCAGGTCGGCTATAGGCTCGGAAATACTGTGGGCGTTACATTCGTTAAGCTCATCGGTATCGTTGCTCCAAGCGTAAATTGCATCCTTGCCAATACTGAATATCGTGTTTTCTATGCGAGCGCAACCGTTTTTAACCACGCATCCAATCGATGCGTTTATATTTTTTAGCCTTAAGGAGTTGCTTTCAAGCTCCGTAAGATTTGTTATCCAGGTTGAGGAGTCGGTCATAATCAACACTCTATCGTAGTGGCGTATAAGTGATTTAACTCTATCCTTCTCAGAGCCCACCGAAAAGTATGAATTTAACGGAACGTAAAATCTTGTGTTGGTTGTGTATTTATCGGTTATAGCCGCGTTTTCCTCGTTAACGATTGCAGAGTAGAATATCGAGCTATTAAGATCGTTGCCCCAAAAGAAGAGGTTGTTTTTGCTAAGCTCGGGAAAAAGAGAGGCGTAGGCTGAGTTAAGCAGAGCCTTTCTTTGATTTTCATAGCTATCGTCGGGATTGATGGTTAGCACCACGAAGAAGAGGTCGCCCTCAGCAAATTCCGTAACGGTCACTGCGTTATAGGTGGTGTTAAGCGAATAAGCATCCTTTGAAAGCGGCGAGCCGTTTCTGTAAACGGCGTCAATCGATTTAACGTTAAGCCCCTTAAGGTAAAGATAGCTCGTGGGATTGCCGTTAAGCTTATAGCTTATTGCAATTTTGTAGTTGAGGAGGTTTGGAGCCTCATTAACCTCTCCGCCAAAGTTATCCCATTCCTTACCGTATAGCGGTATATAGAAGCTTGTTTGAAATATCGAATTATTTTTGATTGCATATATCTGCTCGCCGTCGCAAATATAAAGTGAATTTAGGTATTCAAAGAAAAATATATTCGTTGAGTCATCACTCACTCTGCCGATGCTTGTAACCGTTTGCGTGGCGGAGTTGTATCGCCTTACGTAATATCCCTGCGTAAAGTAGCAGACCTCATCACCGTTTTCTACGGTTGAGTAGGATGCGCAATAGGGGCTTGTGCTTTCCTTGCTTTTATATATCTCCTTAAAGCCACAACGTTTTTTTAGTGAGCCATCGTCGGTTATGCGGAAATTTTCGATAAGCGATATGCTCTCATCTCCCGAATGAGACTTTTTTAGGTTGACTCCCTCAAATCCGCGGTAGCTGCTTCTTTTAGAGGTCCGCGGTTTACTTTTTTGTGCCATTTTTCTTCCTTTCATTAGATTTTTTGGTTTTGTTAATTTGAATATTAAAGAGTAGCCTTAACGCCATTGGTCATTTATTTTATAAGCGCTGCGTGGCGTAACGAAGAAAACGAATTTTTGCTTTTTACAGAGCTTAATCAAATATAGACGAGCGCCTTGCTATGCGAAAATCCTTTGCAAGCATAAGCTCTGAGGAGTCATTTTCACAGCTTAGAAAGGCTCGACTCATAACGGCGTAGCGTAGCGCCTCGGGCGAGTGGGTTATTTTGTGAGGCATGCTTGAGGCGTCCTCGGTGCGCCTTGCATCGCAGAGAAGAGCGGGGAGGGAGGAGATGAGATTTGTGCAACGGTTAGAAATTCTTATAAACGGTCGCTCTCCCTTAGAGGCAAGATATTCCCTTAAAACTCTCCACCCCGCAATTCTTCTATCGTCGGCGGGGCGCATAGGTGGCATACCGCGAATTGCTTGCATTATCTCAAATCCGCTTTTTCCACTATCCTGCCGCCTGTTCCAAAGGTCGGGGGAGCAAACGGCAAATTCTGCGTTCTCGCCGTCTGCAAGCAGGGATACTCGCCGTGCCGCCTCGCTTAGTGTAAGACCCGATTCGCATACCTCGTTAAGTACCCATACGTTGCCACCACGGTCTATTCCAACAAGGAGCGAAGCGAGCATATCAAGCCCGTAGTCGAGCGCAATATATCGCATAAGGTCCTTGGGGATATCCCTTGGCGAGCAAACGTGTATAGATTGGTCGAACTCGGGAAAGAACTGACCGTCAAATACGTCCCATTTTCCGTAAAGCCAAGCATCTCGAAGGCGAGGTGGGAGTGATTTTAACGAGCTTAGATATTGCGGGTCGGCATCAAGCAAAATCGGATTATCGTATACCATTGCGGGGATAAAGGCGTAATCGTCGGGGTTCTCTCCGCTTTTAAAATCTCTGTCAACAAAAAGCCGTTTAACCCAGCTATGCCCGATGCCACCGGGGTTGCAGGTTAAATACATCCGTCGAGGAAAATGAGTTGAGCCACGCAGACAGGCCTTTAATACCGAAAATCTGAATTCGCTCAGCTGCGTTGCCTCGTCTATGGCAATAACGTCATATTCCTGACCCTGGTATCTAAGTACGTCACGGTCGGCGGCGCAGTAGCCAAGGTATATTTTGCTTTTGTTGGGTAGCAGAATAGCACGCTCGCTTTCGCTATAGCTTACTATTCCGTTGTATTCACGTAAAAAGGGGATAACGTGATTTGATTTTAACTCGGGCAGAGTTCGGCGTATCAGTAGACAGTTGAGCCCATCGTAGCGTAAGCACATGGCTATAAGCTTGCGCCTAAGTGCCCAAGATTTGCCTCCGCCTCTTGCTCCGCCGTATGCGGTAAAGCGAGCGCGGGATGCAAAAAATGCCCTTTGCCGTTCGTTTGGTATGCCGGGTATCGTAATTTTTTCCTTGCTCATTATTCGCCATCCTCAAATATATCGTGCTCGAATTTTATTTCAAGCTGACCGCCTGCCTCCCGCGGAGCCGAGCCATCGTAGCCAAGACGCTTTTTGAGATATGCCGAAACGAGCGCGGGGGAGGCTCCCGAGTTTAGCGCCTCGTCCTCAAGAACGGTAAGGATTTTACTGTATTCGTATGTGTTGCTTTTTCCAAAGGCTTCAAGCTCGGACGTGCTTATTCCAATAAATCTGCAAAAGCCCGCAAGATTTGGAAAGGGGGAGTCCCTTCGTCTTTTGCGCTTGCTATCCGTCGCCTCGTCGGGCGGCTCTGCTTGACAGTGGAGAAGATATTCGTTTAACAGAGTAGCTGTGTTACCGCCATATAATGCTTCTAATTTGCTTTCGGCGGAATTCATTTAAGGTGTGACCTCCTTTCTCTCCGTTACGCAAGCATATTATACGGCTCAAAAAAGTGTCAAAGGGTATCACGGAGTGTCATTTAGTGTCAAATTTGAGATTTTTTAAAAAATATTTTGTAGTATGCCGAATAATAAGACGCAAAAACAAAAAGCCCAACCAAGCAATAGCTCGGTTGAGCAGAAATTTAAATAATATGATTGTAAATTTGATATGCCCCCGACGAGGGTTCTCCCTCTTCCTTTGCTCCGCAAAGAAATTCACCCTCTCCTGCGTTTTGGGGACGATAAAAATGGGGCTACTCGCCCAAAACCCTCGCCACCTTTTGAAAAAGGTGGACGAAAACTTTCCTGTATTGGTGCGGTGCGAACACACCGCTCTCAACCGCCGAACGCACAAATTATGGCAAAAAATAAAACCCATTTTCAAAGTTCTTTGAAAGGGGTGCGGGGAAAAGCTTTCTTTTAAGAAAGTTTTCCCCGCGATAAAAAACAAAACACCACAATCCCGCTTTTTCTTTGGCACAAGAGGCGCAAAGAAAAAACTTGGCAAAAAGAAAACGCCGTTTTTATGGGCTCTGCCCAAACCCGTTCGCTTTTTGAAAAAAGCGAAACCAAAAACTTCCCACTTGGGTGCGGTGCGAACACACCGCTCTCAACCGTCGAGCGCACTAAAGAATGACAAAAAAATAAGACCCCTTTCAGAAGTTCTTTGAAAGGGGTACGGGGAAAAGCTTTCTTGTAAAGATTGTTTTCCCCGCAGAATAACAATATAAAATTATTCAACCTACTGCGCAGTAACAAGCTCGTTCCAAAGCGAATTGAGATATTCCTTCATATCCGCAGGAAGATCCTTGTAGCAGTTTGCGTCGTAATTTGCATGGAAGTCGAAGCCCTCGGGGTAGAGAATTTCAATAACGTCCTCGCCCATATCCTCCTTGTAGACCTCGCTGTTGTAAACGTTTGCGTGGGGCGATGCGTAGTAAATATATTCTGCGTTGGCAATTGCCGCATCGTCGCTAAGCATAAAGTTTATGTAGATTTCCGCAAGCTCCTTGTTTTGTGCGCAAGTGGGAATACACATAGCGTCAACAAAGAGATTGGTGTTTTCGGGATAGTAGAATTGAAGGTCAACGGTGTCTGCTTGGTTATCAAGCATTGTGAAGTAGTCACCGGCATAATATGCGCCGATTGCCGCCTCGCCTGATTCCATCATATTGTATATCTCGTCCATAACGAACTTCTTAAGCAAGGGCTTTTGAGCTTGAAGCTCAACGAGAGCTTTATCCCAAACCGCTTTATCGGTGGTGTTTACGCTCCAACCGTTTTTGTAGAACGCAGTACCAAAGGCATCGCGAGAGTTGTTAAACTGAACTATCTGCCCACTGTACTTTTCATTCCACATAAGATCCCATGAGCCGATATCCTCCTCGTCAACACGGTTTGCATCGTATATAACGCCAATCATACCGTAGGTGTAGGGAACCGAATACTTGTTTTCGGGATCGTAATAGAGCCCCTTGAAATCCTCGGTTATCGAGGCTTCATAGTTTGGAATATTGCTAAAGTCTATTTCCTGGAGATATCCTTCGCTTGCAAGTCTTGCAATCATATAGTCGGAGGGGATGATTACGTCATAGCTTACCGCATTGGAGGAAAGCTTTGCGTAAAGGTCCTCGTTTGAGGAGAAGGTAATGTAGTTTACCTTTACGTTCATTCCAAGCTCCTCACGGCAATATTTTTCGAACTCGGCATTGGTGTCATAGCTGTCGTCAGAGCCGTCGGAAATATATTCGCCCCAGTTGTATACGTTAAGGGTGATAGTTTTTTCCGAGAAGATGCTGAATATTACGCAGGTTGAAAGAATAATTGCTATAACACAGATAACTGCAATGATTTTGGTAAAGTTTGTGGACTTTCCGTAAGAAACTGCAATTTCCTTTTCAGAGGTCTTTTTAACCTTTAAGGGCTTGCCTGTCTTTTGCGATCTTGCAATAGCCGCCTTAAGCTTGCGCTCCTCTCTTAAGCGCTTTGCCTCAAGTCGCTCCTCACTTGTCTTTTCACGGTTTGTTATAAGGAGAAGCACGAGGATAATAATGAATACGATTGTTGAAAGCGCATAAATGGTGGGCTTAACACTCTTCTTTGTCATACTGTAAATAAGTATGGGGAGCGTTTGGAAGTCAACACCGCTTGTAAAGTAGCTTATTACAAAGTCGTCAAGCGACATTGTAAACGCCATTATCATACCGGTAAACACACCGGGAAGAATTGCGGGAAGCTCTACCTTAAAGAAGGCTTGAAGCGGAGTGCATCCAAGGTCAAGCGCCGCCTCGGGAAGAGCCTTGTCCATCTGCCTAAACTTAGGTAAAACGTTAAGAATAACGTAGGGAAGGCAGAAGGTAACGTGCGCTATAAGCATCGTCCAAAAGTTTAGCTTGGTTGACATACCAACAAACGTTCCAACGAAAACGAAGAGGAACATAAGCGATATACCCGTTATAATATCGGGGTTCATCATAGGAATGTTGGTTGCCGTCATAACCGACTGACGAAGCCATTTTTTCTTCATATGATGAATTCCGTAGGATGCGGCAGTACCGATAACCGTTGATATAGCGGCGGACGTTACCGCAAGTATAAGCGAGTTTTTAAGCGCATTAAGTATTTCTGCGTTTTTAAAAAGCTCCTTGTACCATCTAAGCGAGAAGCCCTCAAAAACCGATGTGCTTGATCCCGAGTTAAACGAGAAGAATATAAGCACCGCAATGGGAGCAAATAAGAATATAAGAATTATAGCGGTATATATTTTGGAAAAGCTTTTCATATCAGCATACCTCCGTCATCAGCGTCGGTATATTTGTTCATTATCGCAAGTCCGATAAGAAGAATTATCATCAATACAAAGGAAAGAGCCGCCGTAAGATGATAGTTGGAGGCGTTGTAGCTTTGCTCGATAACGTCACCGATAAGGAGCGTGCTGGGTCCGCCAAGCTTTTGAGAAATATAGAATGTGCTTATAGAGGGCACAAAAACCATTGTAATTCCCGAAATAACGCCCGAGAGCGAAAGGGGAATAATAACTTTAGTCATAACCTTAAAGCCGTTGCAGCCAAGGTCGCCCGCAGCCTCAACAAGTCGGTAATCAAGCTTTGCCATAACCGAATAGATGGGCAATATCATATAGGGAAGATAATCGTAAACCATACCCAATATAACCGCACCCTCAGTTCCGAGAATATGCATAGGCGCAATTCCAAAGTTGCCGAGGAAGGAGTTAATGATACCCGTATCCTGAATAAGAACCATTATAGCGTAGGTTCTTATAAGGAAGTTCATCCACATAGGAAGCATTATCAAAAGAATAAGCAAGCGTTGAGTTCTCGGCTTTGTTCTTGAAATAAAGTATGCAATCGGATAGCCAAGAAGCAAGCAGATAACCGTGGATATAAGCGCAAGCAAAACCGAACGGCCGAATATTTTGAGATATGTCGGCGTAAAGAAGGTCTTTATGTTCTCAAAGGAAAAAACTACCTCGCCGTCAACCGTAGCGGTAAATGCGTAGTACGCTACGAATATTATGGGAGCGATGATAAAGAGTATCGCCCAGGCTATGTGAGGCGACGCCGCATAGCGTTGAAGCAACGAGGCGTTTGCGCTTCTTTTTTTAATTTTGGGAGCAGACGTCATTCCTCATCCTCCTCAACAATATCAGAAAGATGCTCCATTTCATCGGAGAACGTGGAGTAGTCGCCAAACATATTCGAGTATTCGGATTTTTTCATAATGTGAATAGCATCGGGCTCGATGTAAAGACCGATAACCGAATCAACTCCAACGAAATCCGAGGTTTCAAGCATCCACTTAAAGCCCTGAACGTCAACGATTATCTCGTAGTAATCTCCCTTAAAGGTAACGTTTGTAACCGTTCCCACAAGCATACCCTTGTCCACGGGAACAACGTCAACGTCCTCGGGACGAACAACTACGTCAACGGGCTCCTTTTTGTCAAAGCCCTTATCAAGGCATTTAAAGATGTGGCCCGCAAATGCAACCGAGAAATCCTCAAGCATAACGCCGTCAAGGATATTCGACTCTCCGATAAAGTCGGCAACGAAGGCGTTCTTAGGCTCGTTGTAAATATCTGTAGGAGAACCGATTTGCTGTATCTTACCGCCAGCCATAACGACTATGGTATCCGACATAGA
This sequence comes from Eubacteriales bacterium, assembly GCA_045634485.1. Lineage (GTDB taxonomy): Bacteria > Bacillota > Clostridia > Oscillospirales > CAG-272 > HGM12713. The sequence goes on from JAZRAJ010000049.1 coordinate 21,770, forward strand.
AAGTGCTTCCTCTTGGTCGTGCGTTACGTAGATAAAGGTAATTCCGGTTTTTTGCTGAATATTTTTAAGCTCGATCTGCATATCCTTACGGAGCTTGAGGTCGAGTGCGCCAAGAGGCTCGTCCAAAAGAAGAACCTTAGGCTTGTTTATAAGCGCTCTTGCAATAGCAACACGCTGCTGCTGACCGCCCGAGAGAAGCGAAACGTTTCGCTTTTCAAATCCGCGAAGGTTAACAAGCGCAAGCATCTCCGCAACGCGCTCCTTAATTTCATCCTCCTTAACCTTTGCCACTCTTAATCCAAATGCTATGTTGTCATAAACGTTGAGGTGAGGGAAAAGGGCGTATTTTTGGAACACCGTGTTAACGTTTCTCTTATGAGGCGGAATATCGTTAATACGCTCGCCGTCAAAGAAAAGGTCGCCGTTATCGGCATGCTCAAATCCACCGATAATTCTAAGTGTAGTAGTTTTTCCGCATCCCGACGGTCCTAAGAGAGTGATGAATTCCTTGTCGTTAATGTAAAGGTTAATGTTTGAAAGAACTATCTCTCCGTCAAAGGATTTCGAAATGTTTTTTAATTCCACAAGCTTGTTCATTCTACAAAAAAACTCCTTCAAAAAAAGTAATGAACTGATTTGAAAATTAAGGGGAAATGCCCTCAAAATTTCAAAATCTAATATCAAATATTGTAACAGATAATTGATAAAATTGCAATATATTTTACTAAAAAAGTTTTAAAAATTGACATTATTTTTGATAAGGCGTAAAAAAACGGCAAAAACCGAATAAATTTTACCAAAAAATGCGATTTTCTTGGAAAAATCATTGATTTTTGCGTAATTTTAGCAATAGTTCTCTTGTTGCGAAAGGAATATTTTTGCAAATAAGGATAGCGAAAAAACAAAGAGTGAAACCGAGCTTGAAAGGCGTAGTAAAAGATAAACCGATAAGCACCAAAGCGAAAATATCAGGATAAACGATGCTATGCGAATTATTCTTGCCACAACGGTAATTGAAAAGCGAAGCGAAAGTAGGCAAAAAAGAATTCTTCCGCCGTCAAATTCGTGTATTGGCAAAAGATTAAGCACGCCTAAAAATAGCGAAGCACTAATGAAAAATGCTAAAAATTCTGTGTTGAAGCTATAAAATCGTGAGGCTATCAGTGCCGAAATCAGATTTACGAGTGGACCTGCCAAGCAAAGCGCAATTTCCTTTTTGTAGGAGCAGAGCAGGGGGCGTGAGCTTAGCGATGCTCCAAAAATTCCAAGCTTAAGCTCACAAAGCTCTATTTTGCATATTTTTGCCATAATCACGTGCCCTAGCTCGTGTAGCGTGGCGGCTATTATGGCGGCAAGCGATAGGTATGAGTGCGTTAAAAAAAGAGCGATCAGCATTATGACGCCCGAAAGGCTTAGTTTGATTTTAAGTGCTTGCTTCTTCATAAAAAAATCCCCCGCAGCGATATTAAAGCATATGCTGCGGGAAATGTGAATATTAGTTTTTTTTAACGAAGGCAAACGGCGAATTAAATTTTAAAATTTCCAACGCTCGCTCGTCGGCTTCAATAAAAATAAGCGTTCTCGGCTCGTTTTCCTCTCCTGTAACGATTAGCCAAATGTCGTCGGCGTATTCGTTTGACACCGCTATAATTCTGCCCTCGGGCTTTAAATTTTCGGCTCTGGTGATATTTTCATCCGTTGCGGGTGCGATAAGCGTAAGATGGCGAAGGTCAACGTCAATTAATGCCTTTATTTTTCGCTTGCCGTATATTTTTGATATTGTAAGAGTTCCTTGGCAAAATGAATATTCGTATTCAAGAAAAAGATATTTCCAGGATATAGTTATAAGTAATATGCAGGAGAGAATTCCCCCGGCGAATATAAGTATAGACCTTTCGGGATTGAAAATTCCCACGGTAAAGCAGATAGAAAGATAAAGCACGTAAATAAGAATTCCGCTTATGCGCTTTGCAATCTGCTTTTTGCCGGTAGCCTTTACTATTTTTTCATAGAATTGAGCGCTTGCCATTTTAAACTCCTTTGACAGTAATCTGCATTACGTAAATTATATCATATTTAACGCCCATTTTGCAATACGTTTTTTGCAAATTTTGCGTGAACACTTGACATATTTTTAATTATGGTGTATGATAATATCAATAATGTGTAAAGAGGTATTGAAAACTATATGAACAGAGAAGAGCTTAATAACGTAGTTAAGGATGCGGTAAACGATGCCGAGCTTGAAAGCTCGCAAATTCCCGCAATTGACCTTTACGTTGACCAAATTTTAAACCTTATCAACGAAAGGCTAAAGGAGGGGGCGGAGCGCTATCACGACCGTCAGCTTACCAAAACTATGGTAAATAATTACTCCAAGGAGGGGCTTATTACACCGGTTAAGGGTAAGAAATACGATAAAGAGCAGATATTGCAGATGCTCACTATATATACGCTTAAAAGCACTCTTTCGATAAACGAGATAAAAAGGCTTCTCAACGGTATGTATGCAACCGAGGGCTTTGACGTTGAGGAGCTTACAAGGCTTTACGATAGACATTTGAAGATAAAGGAAAGCAACCGTGAGTACGCACTCGTTGCGCTTGATGAATTGATAGAGCGAAACGAGCTTGACATCTCCGATGACCTCGATTATATCAGCCTTATCTGCGCAATCTCGGCGTTTAGTGCACATCTAAAGAACATAGCGCAGGCGATGATTGACAGTCGATTTCCACAACCAACGGTAGAGGAGGGAGCAGAGCCGATAGCACTTGATAAGCGTGAGCAAAAGATTGAGCGCAAAAAGGAAAAAATAAGCGCTAAGGCGGAGGCAAAGGTAGCAAAAGTTGAGGCTAAGGTTGCTAAGGTCGAGGCAAAGGTTGCCAAGGTTGAGGCTCGCACCGAGGTTAAAATGGCTAAGGTAAGCTCAAAATCAAGGACAAAATCTAAGGAATAACAGTTTAATAATTTATAAAAAACGCCTTACTATCAGTTTTGATAATAAAGCGTTTTTTGTTTATAATATTTCTTTTTTGTATAGCTCGCTTACGTCCTCAACGTCGAGAATTTCCTTGCCACGTATCATTGTGCCAAAGCCGAGGCCGTAATCATTGTATTCTGCCTCGCCAAGCTGATTATCGTAAGGGTCGCAACGCATAAATTTCTTAGGCGGGTCAAAGCCAAGCTGAAAATCGTTGCACGCCGTCATTCTAAATGGGTCGATGTTACCAAACGAATATTCTCTCTTAAGGGGGTCGAGATTTCGTCTTGCTCCGCCACCGTCCGTAAGGTCAACGGGAATCCATCCGTAAGGCGCTACGTATATCTGCGCCCAATCATGAATACTGTTTATATTAGGTCCTACTCTGAGTCCCGACTCCCAACGTGCGGGAACGCCTAAAATTCGGCAAAGAGTTATAAAGCTAAGCGCTTGCGCTCCGCAATCTCCTTTGCCCTTTTTTAATACGAATTCGGGAATTTGGTCGATATAAAGATAGTCACGCAAATAACTGTAATTTATATTTTCGGTTACGTAATCGTATACCTTTTTAGCAATCTTTAAGGGATTTTCTTCGTCACCCTTTATCTTCTTTGCAAGATCAACGAGGTAAGGTGTAAAGCGGATGTGCGGGAGCGACTCATTCGTGTAAAACGTCGGTTGCTCGGCATCAACCTTATCAAAATCAAGGTCGATGTAGCGTACTACTCTGTCAAATTTAAAGGTAACGAAGAACTCATCGTCCTCCTTGAGTACGGTTTTTATGCAAGCTGTTCTGTGTCCTGCCTCGGAAATATATACGGGGTGCGATGACTCTACAAGCTCACTGTACGGCTGACAGTCGCAAATTGCGGGGTAGGGGAGGTGTACCGTTATCTCCTCGCCGATACGTGCGAACTCCTCCTTTATTTTAAGCTTTACCTTAACCGTGAAGCGATAGGCATATAGCCCCTTTTCCTTAAGCGAAAGAAAAAGCTCGTTTTTAAAATTATCGGGGCGAGGCTCGTGGGGGAAGATGTTTCCTTGCTCGTCAAGATGCTCTAAAAATACTTTTGCCGCGCCGAAAAGATTTCTCTTTGCATCATCCTGATAATAGACCTTGCCGTTTTTAACTATGTAATCTGCATAGTTCATCTCTGTAAGCCTTCTAAGAGTTTCAAGGGTACAAAGTGGAAATTTCTCTTGAATTTTTGCAAGCAATGCTTCTTCGTCCGTGTGATAATCGTCACGCAAGCCCTCAGCAATAAGTCTTTCAAACACAAGTCGCTTTGCCATATCGCTTGATGCGTCAAGCGTGGGTAAAAGCTTGTTGATAGCATCAATCTCTCCCTCGAAATCATATGCATCTCTGTATTTTTTTACCTCGTCTGGAAGCTCTAAAGCAAGACAAGGCACGTCCTTTTCCAAAAATTCGGGCATTCTCATTTTTTAAAATTGCTCCTATCATTAAAACTGTATATCTATGATAAACCAAAACACTAAAAAAGTCAAGTAAAATAAGGGATAATAATGCTATTTTTTTAACATTTTTCATTTTTTACTTGACATAAATTTATCCCTTGCGTATAATAATTATAGTTATATAATAAAATGAGGTATATATATGGCTAAGCTTTTAAAAAATCTTGCTTTTTACAACGGAAAATACGATACTATTGAAAATATGACCGTTCCTATGACCGACCGTGTTTGTTGGTTTGGCGACGGTGTTTACGAGGCTACGGCGGTACGAAACGGCGTAATTTACTGTCTTGACGATCATATCGACCGTTTTTTTAATTCTGCGGCATTTGTTGAAATTAAAATTCCTTATACAAAGGAAGAGCTTAAAGCGCTTCTTTGCGAAATGGTACAAAGGGTTGATCTAAGCAATACCAACAATGAGGCTCTGCTTTATTGGCAGATAACACGTGGCGCTGACGTTCCAAGAAATCATAACTTTCCCGATTGTCCCGCACGCCTTTGGGTAACGGTAACGCCCCGCAAAATTGCCGACGTTTACCGCCAAATTAAGGCTATCTCGCACGAGGATATACGCTTTCTAATGTGCAATATCAAAACTCTATGCTTGCTCCCGAACGTTCTCGCATCCGAGAGGGCAAACAAGGCGGGGGCAGAGGAATGTGTGCAATACCGTGCCGAGGCTAACGGAATAAAGAACCGTGTTACCGAGGGCTCACACACAAACGTTCACTGTATAAAGGACGGCGTTCTTTATACCGCTCCGCTTGACAATCTTATTTTGCCGGGTATTGCGCGCAAGAATATAATCAAAATTTGCGCAAAGCTTGGCATATCTGTCAAGGAAGAGCCCTTCTCACTTGAATTTTTGCGTTCTGCGGACGAAATACTCTTTAGCTCAAGCTCTAACTTCTGCATTGTCGCAACCGAGCTTGACGGCAAAAAAGTGGGAGGAAAAGCTCCCGAGCTTTTAAAGAGATTACAGGATGCTCTGCTTGAGGATTATCTCGCGGCGACTAATATTTAACCAAATAAAAAACGGAGAACATTTAGCGATGCTCTCCGTTTTGTTTTTAATTTTTAGTCCTTTTGCGAATTTGCATCCTTCATTTCTTGAGATGCTTCCGCATTCTTGTTTACAACCTCGGGGTCCTTGAAGGTGGGAACTGCCTTTTTCATAGCGTCGAATATCTCCTTGGCTCTAAGCTCGTCTGCAGTTTCGGCAACCGCCGATTTAAGCATTGCAAGCTTTGCTTCAATCTCTTCTCTTGAATAAGGAGTGTCGGTTTCTATGAATATCATTTGGTTAGCGGTTTTTTCCATAGTTTCGGTTTTTAAGAGAAGCTCCTCGAAAAGCTTTTCGCCGGGGCGCAAGCCAATCTCAACTATCTTAATATCAACTTCGGGCTTAAGACCGCTAAGCTCTATCATTTTAACCGCAAGATCGTAGATATGAACGGGCTTACCCATATCGAGGACGAAAAGCTCTCCGCTTTCCGCCATAGCACCCGCTTGAATAACGAGCTGAGATGCCTCGGGAATGGTCATAAAGTAACGAATTATCTTTTTATCGGTTATGGTAACAGGTCCACCCTTTGCTATCTGTTGACGGAAAAGGGGAATTACCGAGCCGTTGGAGCCAAGCACGTTACCGAATCTTACCGCAGAGAAGCTTGTTTTGCTATCGCCACGGCACTGAATTATCATTTCGCACATACGCTTTGATGCGCCCATTATATTAGTGGGGTTTACTGCTTTATCGGTCGATACCATTATGAATTTCTTAACGCCATACTTTTCAGCCGCGTTAGCTACGTTATAAGTACCTAAAACGTTATTCTTTATCGTCTCTGCGGGGTTATTCTCCATAAGCGGAACGTGCTTATGAGCCGCTGCATGGAAGACGATATCGGGACGACACTGAGCAAATATTGTATCCATTCTCACTGCATCTCTTATCGATGCGATAAATACCTGGAGATCCAAATCAGCTCCGTATTTTCTCACAAGCTCCTGCTGAATATCATACG
>JAZRAJ010000050.1:0-11162 GCA_045634485.1 Eubacteriales bacterium
TGACTAAAAACTTTCACACTTTGATGCAGTGCGAACATTGTACGTTCGAACGTTGAGCGCAAACATTACGGTAAAAAAATAGCCCCCAGCTTCAAAGTTCTTGAAGGATAGGGGTGTGGGGAAAGGAAAGCTTCTTTCAAGAAGTTTCCTTTCCCCACAAAAAATATCCATATCAATCAAATCACAATCTTCCAAAAAGCTTAAGAGCCTCGCGAGCGGCGGATTGCTCTGCCTCACGCTTGGAGTGCCCACTGCCCTTGCCGATAACGTTGGAATTTATCATAGCCGCAACGGTAAATACCTTGTTGTGATCGGGTCCCGACTCGGAAATAACCTTGTATTCAAGAAAATCCCCCTCGGCTTGCTGAACGAGCTGCTGAAGCTCGGTTTTTGCATCGGTGTGATTAATAGCAAAATCGGTATCGGCAAGCTGAGCCTTAATTATAGGAAGCACATAGCGTCTAACCTCGTCAAAGCCACGCTCGCCCGCATCAAGATAGATAGCGGCAACGATAGCCTCAAAGGCATTTTCAAGAGTGGACTGACGGCTTCTGCCATTGTTTTTTTCTTCTCCGTGACCAAGATAAAGAAAATCTCCAACGCCAAAGGAGCGAGAATACGAGGCAAGCGCCTGCGACTGAACGAGAGCCGCACGCATTGTTGAAAGCTCGCCCTCGGGCATATCGGGAAACACCTCAAAAAGATGCTCGCTAACCACGGCGGAAAGCACCGCATCGCCCATAAATTCAAGTCGCTCGTTGCAGCGACATATCTGCTTTTTAGCCTTTAGCTCGTTTGAATAGGAGGAGTGTGTAAGCGCCTCCTGCAAAAGAGCCTTGTTTTTAAACGTATATCCAATTGCGCTCTCAAGAGCTTCAATATCAAATCGTTGCATATATCCTCCCCCTTTTAATAATTGAAAATTAAATTTTAAAAGTTAAATTTTGTCCTTCATCTCATCGATGATAGCAAGCGCTCTATCCGCAAGTACTTGATTTTTTGCAACCTTGCCACCCTTAACACGGTAGCCAAGCGGCTCGATTATACCAAAGTTTGCATTCATCGGCACAAAATCTCCGTTTGAGCCGTTAGCAACGTAGTGCGACATTGCGCCGAGCATAGTGGTGCGTGGAAACAACGGTGCTTCTACTCCGAGTGCCTGCGCTGCCGCAGAAATACCCGCAACGAGTCCCGAGCCTGCCGACTCGATATAACCCTCAACGCCCGTCATCTGACCCGCAAAATAAATATCGGTTCCACGCAAGCGGTAGCGCTCGTCAAGTCTTGTAGGCGAATTGAGATAGGTGTTTCTGTGCATAACGCCAAAGCGCAAGAACTCTGCATTTTCAAGTCCGGGAATCATACGGAAAACTCGCTTCTGCTCGCCAAACGTCAAGTGCGTTTGGAAGCCAACGAGGTTATACATCGTTCCCTCCTTGTTCTCCTTGCGAAGCTGAACAACGGCAACCGACTCCTCGCCCGTTCTCTTATCCACGAGTCCAACCGGCTTAAGCGGTCCGAAAAGCAGAGTATCTCTGCCTCGTCTTGCCATTACCTCAACAGGCATACAGCCCTCAAAAACCTTAATGCTTTTCTTCTGCTCTTCCTTATCAAACTCCTTAAGCTGAGCCTCCTCTGCGTTAACGAGAGCCTCCCAAAACGCATCGTACTGCTCCTTATTCATAGGACAGTTGATATAATCGGCATCGCCCTTATCGTAACGTGAAGCGAAAAATGCAACGTCGGTGTTTATCGTATCTGCATCAACGATTGGAGCCGCGGCATCAAAAAAGTGAAGCGACGATGCGCCAAGCGTTTCCTCTATATATTTTGCCAATCCGTCGGAGGTAAGCGGTCCCGTTGCGATAACGGTTATCTCGCCCTCCTCAACCGAATCTACCTCTCTTTCGATAAATTCGATATTCGGATGATTCTTTATCTTCTCCGTAATGTACGCCGAAAACTTCTCACGGTCAACGGCAAGCGCCGAGCCTGCGGGAACTCTCGTTGCGTCCGCTGCCTCCATTATCAGCGAGCCTAAGCGACGCATCTCTTCCTTTAAAAGTCCTACTGCGTTGGTTACCACCTCGGAGCGAAGCGAATTTGAGCATACAAGCTCCGCAAGTCCCTCGCTATGGTGTGCGGGAGTATACTTTTTCGGCTTCATCTCGTAAAGCCTTACCTTTACTCCTCTATTTGCCGCCTGCCACGCCGCCTCGCATCCCGCAAGTCCTCCGCCGCATACGGTTATTCTCTTTTCTTGCATATCTGTTTTTTCCATTTTTATTTTTGTTTTTTATTTTTTATGCGGGGAAGAAAACTTTTTAAAAAAAGCTTTTCTTCCCCGTACCCCATCTTTCAAAAACTTTGAAACTGGGGGTTATGTTTTTTATTTAACATAGTGCGCTCAAAATAAGCATTTTTGCGGTAGGGGAGGGGCTTGCTCCTCCCGTTTTTTGCGACAATGTTACTCAACGCCTCCCTTGTGTAAAGGGAGGTGGCATTTTCGCAAGAAAATGACGGAGGGATTGTAAAAATTAAATTTTATAATAAAGAACAATCCCTCACCCGACTCCGTCGGGACACGTGCGTGCCGCCCCCTCTGTCTGCTTCGCAGACGTCTCCCCACACGTGTGGGGAGTTCCCTTTACACAAGGGAGCCTTTCAGGCACCCGCTTCATCGTGCGCAAAATCTTTCCCGTTGGAAAGTTTTTGGTGTTACCTTTTTTCAAAAAGGTAACAAAAAATCCTAACACTAACTAACTATTACTCCTCAACTTCCTTTTTGAAGCCGCAGGATTTGTTGTGACAGAATACAATGCTCTGACCCTTTTTGCGATAGAGAAGCTCTCCGCAATCAGGGCATTTTTCGTTGGTAGGCATATCCCAAGAGGAAAAATCACAGGTGGGATACTTTTCACAGCTATAGAAAACGGTCTTATTTTTGCCGTTCTTCATAACGATTTTAGAGCCGCACTTAGGGCAAGACACACCAATCTCACGGGTTTTCTGCTTGGTAAAGCTACAAGCGGGGAAGCGTGAGCAAGCAAAGAAGCTACCGTAGCGTCCGCTACGCTGAATCATATCGGCACCGCAAAGCTCACACTTAAAGTCGGCAACAATCTGCTTCTTCTCCTTCTGCTCAGCCTGCTCGGGAGCAACCAAGGGCTTGGTGTTCTTGCACTGAGGATAGTTGGGGCAAGCGGCAAACTTACCAAAACGACCGTTCTTTACAATCATTTTGCTTCCGCACTTGTCGCAGATTATATCGGTTTCCTCAACGGGAACGTCAAGCTCTGCACCCTTTATCTTCTCGTCAGCCTCGGCAAGCTCCTTTTCAAAGCCACGCCAGAAGTCCTCAAGCACGCCCTTCATAGCAACGTTGCCCTGCTCTATTCCGTCAAGGTCGCTTTCCATTTCTGCGGTAAACTTATAGTTTACAATATCGGGGAAGCTCTCAATCATAAGCTTGTTAGTAAGCTCTCCCGTGGGCGTAGGAACGAGAGATTTACCCTCGCGCTTAACGTAATTACGTGAAATAATAGTTGAAATAATAGTTGCAAAGGTACTCGGTCTACCAATTCCCATCTCCTCAAGGAATTTAACGAGCGACGCATCGTTATAGCGTGCGGGAGGCTCCGTAAAATGCTTGTCGGGATTGATAGAAACGGTTTTAAGTGCATCCTTTTCCTTAAGTGCAGGCATACGAATATTCTTCTGCTCGCTTACCTCGTCGGCATTAACCTTGGTATCGTCCTCGCTCTCCTCGTAAACCGCCATATAACCTTGGAAATCAACAGTATATCCGCTTGCACGGAAGATATAGGATGCGCTCTCGCAATCAACCGTTACGGTTGAAAGAACTGCGGACTCCATTTGGCTTGCCACGAAGCGCTCCCAAATAAGCTTGTAAAGCTTGAACTGATCGTTTGAAAGATACTTCTTTATCTTAAGAGGCTCAATTCCCACGCGAGAGGGACGAATAGCCTCGTGCGCATCCTGCGCAGATGCACGGGACTTGTATATTCTGGGCGTTGCGGGGCAATAGCTGTCGCCGTACTTTTCGGCAATATAGCTCTTTGCCTCTGCCATAGCGTCGCTTGAAACACGGAGTGAATCGGTACGCATATAGGTAATAAGACCCTGCACACCACCGTTTTCGCTTCCGATATTAATTCCCTCGTAAAGCTCCTGCGCAACCTTCATAATCTTTTGCGACTGGAAGCCAAGCTTCTTGGATGCCTCCTGCTGCATGGTTGAGGTAGTAAAGGGCGGTGCGGGAAGCTTTTTCTTCTTTGCCGTCTTTACAGAGCTTACCGAAAAGGGCGAGCCGCTTACCGCATCAAGAACCTTCTTAGCATCCTCCTGCGAATTAAGCTTTATTCTTCCCTTCTTGTTACCGTAAAAGCGAACGTTGAATTCCTTGTTGTCAAGCGTTGCAAGAGTTGCGTCAATCGTCCAATACTCAACCGGAACGAATGCACGTATCTCCTCCTCACGCTCGCAAATTATTCTCGTTGCAACAGACTGAACTCGGCCTGCCGAAAGTCCGCTTCTAACGTTCTTCCAAAGGAACGGAGATATTTTGTATCCCACTATTCTGTCAAGTATTCTTCTTGCCTGCTGAGCGTCAACGAGATTCATATCTATACGGCGAGGCTCCTTTATTGCCGCCTTTACCGCCGTTTTAGTAACCTCGTTAAAGGTAACTCTTAATGTTTTCTCAACGGGTATACCGAGCGCCTGCGCTAAATGCCAGGATATTGCCTCTCCCTCACGGTCAGGGTCGGTTGCAAGGAATACCTTATTTGCGTTCTTCGCTTCCTTGCGAATATCCTTAATAAGATCTCCCTTTCCCCTTATATTTATATAATGCGGCTCAAAGCCGTTCTCAATGTCAACTCCAAGACTGCTTTTGGGAAGATCTCTTACGTGTCCCTTTGAAGCAATTACCTTATAATTTGAGCCTAAATAGCCCTTAATTGTGGATGCCTTTGACGGTGACTCCACTATAACCAGATTTGCCATCGTTTGTTCCTCTTTGTTTTGTTTTTTGTTTTTTTGCGGGGAAGAAAACTTTTTGAAAAAAGGTCGGCAGTGCCGACAGCCAATGTCGCCCCTTGTTATGTAAAAAATAAGCTTATGCACCCGATTTCATTATTGAGTCGGGTGTGTTTCTTTTACCCCATCTTTCAAAAGCCTTGAAAAATAGGTTAGGGTATTTTTTGTTTATTTTGTGTGTTCGACTAATGTGGAATAAATATTTTTTAATTGTAGGGACAGGCGTCCCTACGATTTTAGGATATCAAATCATCGCACACATAACCGCCGAGCGCACTATGTTCACCCTAAAAAGCTTTCCCTTCAGAAAGTTTTTTGGTGTTACCTTTTTTTCAAAAAAGGTAACGAAAATATTTTAACACAAACTAACCACCATCAATTTCTCATATAGAGCCCGCCGGGGAGAGAGGACACAAGTCCCATAATTTCAAGCATAGTAAGCGCGGTAATAATATCGGCGGTTGAAAGCCCGGGGCAGGATATGCGATCAACGCTAACGGGCGACTTGCAAGGAATAGCTTCGAAAACGATAGCCGTTTTCTCGTCAAGACCGTAGTCGCGAGCGGTTGAGGTAGGAGCCGAGGTCGACTCACGAGCCTCGCAAACACCGTTGCCATCGGATTTCTCTATAGTAAGTGGCTCGGGGACGAGAGAATCAAGAGCAAGAGCATCGATGCTCAGCTGCTCGATTTTCGGTAGCTTCTCCTTAGGAGGGTCTGCCTTTTTAGGCTCGGCGACTCCAAGCCTCTGCATTTTAGCTGCACCCTCGGGATCATATTTTGCACCAACCCAAGGAGCAGAGTTTATACGCTCGTTCTCCTCACACTTATCGGGAATTGAATATTTTTTCTGCGCCTCAACAACGTCTATCATATTTGCGCGAGCATAGCTCAATCTTTTAGCCGTTGTAGAAGCATTATCCTCGTTAAAATAAAGCTTATAGTGGTTTATAATATCCTCAACCGAAATTGCCGCATAGGCGCCTTGACGAAGAAGCTCGTTAGGTCCCTCTGCCGTAGGCTCGCCAACGCTACCGGGAAAGGCAAAAAGCTCCTTGCCCTGCGACATCGCAAGCTCGGCGGTTATCATAGCGCCACTCTCCTTGCGACATTCGGTGACGAATACGCCCTGCGAAAGTCCGCTTATAATTCGGTTTCTTTGCGGAAAATAATATTTTTTAGGGTCCTCAAGCGGCGGATACTCGCTAATAAGCGCACCGTTTTTAATAACCGCCTCTCGTAAGCGAGAGTGCGCCTTGGGATAAACGATACCAACTCCGCATCCGAGAACCTGCGCCGTAGGCGCACCGCCCTCAAGCGCTCCGCAAGCGGCAGCGGCGTCAACGCCAAGCGCAAGACCGCTTACCACACAAGCGCCAAGCGAGGAAAGCTCGTAGGAAAATCTATACGCCGCGGCTCTGCCGTAGCGACTCATTTTTCTCGTTCCAACCATACCCACGCAAAGCGTGTTATTAAAATCGGGAAGCTTTCCCAAGCAATAAAGCACCACGGGCGGGTCCTCGATAAGACGCAAGCGCTCGGGATAACGCTCGTCCCCAAATGGGATAACATCTATACCGCTCTTTTTGCAATATTCGTATATAGCCCTTGCCTTTTGAAGATCACGTCTGCAAAGTCTATCCTTAAATCTATCCGGAAATCTGCGTCCAAGCTGCATAACCTCGTCATTTTGAAGATTATACACCTCAAGCGGATCACGGTAAAGACTGTAAAGCTTGGTAAAATATTTAGAGCCGTAGCCGCATTGCTCGGCAAGCCATATCCAATATACAATATCGTCCTTCATTTTACCTCCCTATACCCTTATCGCTATGCTATATCACTCAAAGCCTTATTCAAGCCTGCCTTGTAGCGGATGTCTTGAACGGCTCCCTTGTGTAAAGGGAGCTGTCACACCTTGCGTGTGACTGAGGGATTGTTTTATTCAAAAATTAAGTTTTTACAATCCCTCCGACTTGCGTTCGCAAGCCACCTCCCTTTACACAAGGGAGGCTATATTAACACTTACCTAAAGACAAGTGCTTAAGCACTTAAATAAAAGAAAGTTCTAAACTTCTTAATTTCGCATTATGAATTTTGTATCGCAAATTCACTTTGCTCTTACCGTTTCCCAAATGCATATTGCGGCGGCAGCCGCAGCGTTAAGCGACTCACTGCCCTCGGTCATAGGAATAATAGCCACTCCGCTTGCCGCACTAACGGTTGCCGCGGAAAGTCCGTGTCCCTCGTTTCCGATTACAAACGCATCTCCGCGTGAAAGCGAGAGCTCCCCTATTTCAAGCGCATCATCCGTGAGCGCCGTTGCGTATATTTTTCTGCCACTGTCCTTTAGCGAGGAAATAAGCACCTGAAGCTCGGACGCCTTAACGACGTCAATATCAAGTGAGAACAAGCCTCCCATCGCCGCACGCACCGTCTTTGGATTGTAAAGATCTGCGCAATCGTCGGTAATAATAAGCCTGTCTATTCCAAGCGCCGCCGAGGTTCTGATAACCGTTCCGAGATTACCGGGGTCACGCAAGGACTCAGCCAAAAGTATGCGCTTTTCGCCACTTACGGCATAATCTGCGGCAGACGCCACATCCTTATGCTTGCCATCGATAAAGCGTGCAACGGTAATTACACCCTCGGGCGAGCTTTCCTCGCTCATTTTTTCGAATATCGGCTCACTAACGTATATTATCCTGCTCTCGTCAAGCCTTTTTTGCGTAATAAGCGTATTTATCTGCGACCAAACGCCGTCGCTTACCGCCTCGCTAACGGCTACAAGCTCGATGCTTACGCCCTTCGCTACCGCCTCGCCAAGAAGCTTTATACCGTCAAAACGAAAGAGTCCCTCACGTCTGCGTGACTTTTTTTCAAGCAAAGCGCAAATGCGCTTAACCGTTGGATTTTGCCTTGACGTAATAATTTCTTTACCAAAGCCCTTATCTGCCATTGCGCATTTTGCCCCCCTTCGTTTAAGCCTTAAATATCCATTTTTTACACGAAAAAAATCATTCCTAAATACAGAATAAAACCCGTCGTGGACGGGTTTTATTACTTAAATTAAAGAGCAGCCTTTGCCTTTTCTACAAGCGCGGTGAACGCTGCGGGATCAGCAATTGCAATCTCGGAAAGCATCTTTCTGTTGAGTGCGATGCCTGCCTTCTTAAGACCGTTCATAAATGTGGAATAGTTCATTCCGTTAGCCTTTGCTGCAGCGGAGATACGAGCGATCCAGAGTCTTCTGAAATCTCTCTTCTTCATCTTTCTTCCTGCGAAAGCATAGTTTCCGCTCTTGAGTACAGCCTGCTTAGCCATCTTGAAGTGCTTGGACTTTGCGCCCCAGTAGCCCTTCGCAGCCTTTAACATTTTATTTCTTCTCTTACGGGTCATCATTGCGCCCTTAACTCTTGCCATTTTAATTTTCCTCCGTTATTCTAAATACTCTAAATTACCTAATTACTTCTGAATGAGTGTTCTGATATTAGCGGTCATAGCGTCGCTAAGAATAGCACCCTGACGAAGATGTCTTTTTCTCTTTGCGGTCTTAAGACCTGTGTTATGTCTGTGATGGCAGTGTCCCATCTTTACCTTACCCGAAGCGGTAACAGAAAATCTCTTGGCAGAAGCCTTATGTGTCTTAACTTTTCCCATTTTAATTTATCTCCTTTATTTATTTTCTGGAATAATTAATTAAATATGTCATAGCGCTCTATGCGCTGTGATTGCTTTTGTTTTTATTTTTGCTTTATCGGATTGATGACCATGCTAAGCTGTCTTCCATCAAGAACGGGAGGCTTGTCAACCGCTCCAACCTCGGAGCATACGTCGATAAACTTCTGCATAAGCTCTTGACCAATGCCGATGTGCGTCATCTCTCTACCCTTGAAGCGCATTACCACTCTAACCTTGTTTCCGCTCTCAAGAAACTTTTGCGCGTGTCTTGCCTTCGTTTCAAAATCGTGTGTATCGATTCTGCAGGAAAGCTGAATTTCCTTCATTTCAACGGCCTTGTTCTTCTTGATGTCCTTTTCCTTCTTTTCCTTTTCGTAGCGGAATTTTCCGTAATCCATTATTCTGCATACGGGCGGCTGAGCCTGAGGAGCCATAAGTACCAAATCGTAGCCCTTGTCGTAAGCCATAGAAAGCGCATCGTCGGACGACATAATTCCGATTGCCTCGCCGTCAACTCCGACAACTCTTACCTCCTTGAGCTTTATCTCCTCGTTTACCAATAAATCCTTTGCGCTGCTAATAATAACACCTCCATGCTTTAAGCAAAAAAAATACGCGCGAAGAAACTCCGCACGCAAAAACATATATACCAAGCACCGCAGACTTCTCTTTATCTACCGTGTTTTCGTATAGCGTATTGAACCGATGCTCGCCCTTGCGGCACGGTGAGAACGGAGCGTTCTTCTTCCTTGTGCATATATTTTACCACACTGCCCCCCGTTTGTCAATAGCTTTTTTGAATTTTTTTATTTTTTCGAAAAAAGTAGGATTTTAGATGACGGATGAGGTGTCATTGTGCTTTAAACAATCCCTCCGTCACGGCAAGCCGTGCCACCTCCCTTTGCACAAAGGAGGCTAATTTATGCCATTCTTTTGGCGGTTGATTGGCGAAAAGTGAGGGTTTTTGCTTTGCTTCAAACTGTTGTTGGAAGTATCAAATACGCGAGCCTTCTCCAGTGGGAGAAGGTGGCAACCCGAGAGAGCAAAGCGAACGACGTGGTTGACGGATGAGGTGTCCTAATATTTAGCGAGTTAGTACCAAATTTCAATTAAACCTCTTTGAAAATCTACTCATCCACCACTATCGTGGTCCCCCTTCTCTCACAAGAGAAGGCTTTTTGTTAGCTTTCGCCAACTAAATTCAAACGCACAATGTTCGCACTGCACTACGAGAGGCTTCTCCTTGAGGAGAAGGCTTTTTGTTAGCTTTTCTTTAATCTAATTTGAACGACTAATATTCGCACTGCACCTGTCCCTACAAAACACCCGCTTCATCGCACGCAGAATGTTAACTAAAAGCAATCCCCGTTTGAAAGTTTTTGGCGCTACCTTTTTTCAAAAAGGTAGCAAAAAAACACTTGACTATAAACTAACTAACCAAAAAAATAAGCACAACCGGAAGTTTATCCGAAGCGCGTTGGCATCATAAGCTTGATGCTCCGCAGGGGATAAAGACAGTTGTGCGTAACGCTGTGGAGTTGGTGCCGCCTACAGCATTAATGATTATACTACAAAAAACGCAATTTGTAAATAGTGTATTTTACACGATTTTTCAACAAAAATTTCGTCAAAAAAGATACACAATAGAAAAAAATAGCCCCAATCGGCACTAATTTTGTAGCATTTGGATAATGCTATGACATAAATGTCACACCCAAAAATCGATATTTAGTGAATAATGCATAATACGAGTTGAATAAATTTAGCTGTTTTTTAATCCAACAGAAAAAAGCGATAAATTAACAGACGATAGGTGGTAGGGGATGGGCTTGCTCCCATAGGTGTGAACTTAAGAATTAAAGCTTTGTTTAAATCTATTGTTGGAAGTATCGTATATGCGAGCCTTCTCCAGCGAGAGAAGGCTATATGTGCGAACATAATGCACTCGACTATTAAATATATGTAAATCCATCATACCGCTTTTTCTTTGGCACGAGAGGCGCAAAGAAAAAGCTTGGCAAAAAGAAAACGCCGTTTTTATGGGCTCTGCCCAAACCCGCCACCTGCCCAAAAAGGTGGACGAAAACTTTCCACTTAGGTGCAGTGCGAACACACCACACTTAACCGTCGAACGTACTCATTATGGCAAACAATATTCCCTAATTTTCAAAGTTCTTTGAAAGGGGTGCGGGGAAAAGCTTTCTTTTCAAGAAAGTTTTCCCCGCAATAAAAAACAAATAGCAATCCATAATACCGCTTTTTCTTTGGCACAAGAGGCGCAAAGAAAAAGCTTGGCAAAAAGAAGACGCCGTTTTTATGGGCGCTGCCCAAACCCGCAAGTTTTTTGAAAAAAACTTGACTAAAAACTTTCACGCTTGGGTGCAGTGCGAACATTGTGCGTTCGACCGTCGAGCGCACAAA
>JAZRAJ010000051.1:0-32253 GCA_045634485.1 Eubacteriales bacterium
CAACGAACGAAGCAACCCAACAGGGTTGCTTTTTTCGTTCGTTGGAGGCGCGACCCTTGAGAAAACCGTGCTCCGCAAGCGAAGCTTAGCGGAATCCGGTTCGCATATCCGCCCGAAGAGTGTCGGGGAGCTTGCTCACCAGCGGCGAGGGCGAGATATATTCGCATCATTTTATTTTAATCAATCCCCCCCAATTTATTTTCCCAACCCTCTTGACAAATCTCGATAAATGTGCTACACTTGTATTGAGAAGGTTTGCTTCTTGTTAATCTACGCATCTGCATTCCTACCGTTATACCGTTTTATTGGAATTGAATATATGTCAAAAATAAGCATATTATTTATTGCAATAAATAAAAATCTATGCTATAATAAATTTAATAAACGGTTGCATAGATAATTTGCTTAGCAAAGCAATCTTTAATTAAAATATTACGGTAACGGAGGGGATTAAAATGTCAGAAATTAACGAGGCAAGAGCAAGAGAAATCTATAACAATTTTGTTAATATGCTTGTTTCAAGAGATTGGGCCTTTGAGCAGTTTGATGAGGATATGGTTATAAAGAGTGCAATAAAGGGAGAGGATCTTCCCATTCAGTTCTTTATATTCTTTATGCCCGAAAAGGAGGCTCTTCAGTTTATATCGGTGCTTCCGTTTAAGGTTGCCGAGGATATGAGAGTTGATCTTTCAATCGCCGTAAACGTTGCAAACTACGGCTTACTTAACGGCTCGTTTGACTATGATATAAGCGACGGAGAAATTAGATTTAGGCTTACTCAAAGCTACAAGGATTCGCAGCTTGGCGACGATCTTTTTGAATATATGATTTACTGCGGTGCTACAACCGTTGATAAATACAATGATAAGTTCTTGGCGCTCAGCAAGGGACTTATTACCGTTCAGGACTTTATCGACAAGGATAGCGAATAGTATTTATTTTTAGGAGAAAACGTCTATGAAATTAAAATTTATTAAGCTTATAGGAATTATTTGCGCCTTTGCTTGCTTGGCAACGGCTTGCACGCAGGGCTCTGACGGCGGTGACGCTACCGAGAGTGATACTCAACCTACCGAGGCGGTAACCAACGGCGCTACCGAAAGCGTGGAAACGCCTTATTGGAAGCTTGACGGTCGTGCTATAACGTCTAAGAGCGACGTTCATTTTGATATCGGAGATGACTATAGCTTGGCTCTTTCCTTTTCAAAGGATTGGAGCTTAGAGAAGGTTTCCGACGGCTACGATATAAAGCGAGAGTCGGGCAGCATCGGTAAATTATCGTTATCAAGCCTTGCAAGCGCAGAGTGGACTGTGGTTGATGATTACACGAGAAAGGTTGATTCAACGTATACCGTTAAAAAGTATATAGAGAAAAAGGGCGAGGGCGAAAATATTGAGTACAGATACAGATTTGAGTATAGCTGTAATCCCGTAGGAACGCCCACAGTTGTGCATCTTTGCCTTAACTACCTTGAGCTTGACGCAAATGCGGCGGACAGACTTTACAAGAAGGCGAGTATTTCCGCAGCCACCACGGTAAAGAGCGGAATGCTCTCAAGCGTTAAGGATGGAAATTATCTTATACTTGGAAATAGCTTTATCAGCTCGTCTAATATCGGCTCGTTGCTTGACGAGATGTTTATGCTAAACAATAAGTCGGTAAGCTTTAATGCGGTTTCTCGCGGATACGCTCAGGTTGGAACCTACACCTCGGATGAGGGTATGATGTCAAGTATAGAGAGTGGAAATTACGACGCCGTGTTTATTTGCGGATTTTACGCTAACGCAGAGGCAAGCAACCTTGCAATTCTTGAGAAGGCGTGCAAAAAATCCAATACCGAGCTTATAATTTTCCCTGCCCACAACGAGTTTGACGAGCCTATAAAAATGGCGAGAACAACCTGCCCCAATCTTAAGTTCTTGGATTGGAGAGGCGAGCTTAATATGCTTATCGATAGCGGAGTTGACAAATGGGATCTTTGCTGGGATGATGCGCATTTGCATAGCACGGAGTATGCGGGCTTGGTTGGAGCGCATATGATATACCGCGCTATCTACGGAGAGGTTCCGAGCGTTGAGGGTATGAATAGCATTAATATGGTTGAGGCAGAGAGGATACTTGGCAATTATCTTAAAACGGGATGCGTTAAGGTTGATTACGAGGTAATGCCACTTAAGTAAATATTAATTTGCGCATAAAGACGTAAAAAGAGCAAGAGTACAAAGGAAAAAATTCTTTATATTCTTGCTCTGTTTTTTTGTTTTGATTTTGGTTATTGAGGCTCTTACGTTTCCGGCACGCTATAGCCCTCTGCCGCCTTTATTTCGCGGGGCTTTAGGCTATCGTCCTGATCGCCAAGCAGGGATTCCATTATTTCATAGGTTTCCTGCGGGTCGTAGGTTTGGTAGCGTATCTGTAAAACGTCTCCCTCGCTGATTATGCTTGAGCCTATTATGTGCTTTTTAACCGATATTACCGCACAGTAGGGAGGCCATAAAATGTCACGTATTTCCTTGCCTATAACGAATGCCTTAGCCTTTACCTCAAAGGTTGCGTTAACCGTTATAAGCTCCTTACCCTTGTGCGTTTCGTGTATCTTTTGCTCGGAGATAAGGTCGTTAAAGGAGATAGTGCCCGAGCATTCTATTGTAAGATACGCAAAGGCAACGCCTATTGCTATCATTATAATATTATTAAAGCCCGAAAACACCTCTACGGTAAGTATTATGGCGGTAAGCGGAGTGCGTGAGGATGCCGCAAGAAACGCCGACATAGATATAAGCACTATTGCTCCCGCATATTCTGCGGGGAGAATGCCTATGCTTATGGCAAGCGTTGAAATAAGCGATCCGAGAATTGCTCCAAAGGTTATAAGAGGAATAAGCGTTCCGCCCGTTATACCGCTATTCGTAGATACAAGCAGTAATATTGCGCGTACTATCAAAAGTATTATAAGTATATACCATACGGGTGCGTGTGAATAGAATATCGAGTCGATGATATCGTGTCCCGAACCAAGCGCACCGCTAAGGAAAAAGCCTATCGTGGCAACTAATGCAAATATCACGGTAACCTTTGCCACAAGCGGAACTCTTTTAAGGGTTTTATTCATCAAGCCGTTGAAAAGCCTATAAAGCTTTGTAAAGATTATTGAAATACCGCCAACCACGAGTCCGATAAGTATTGCTATCCAAAAGTGCTTAAGGGGAAGTGCGGCAGATTCGGGAATGTCAAATAGCCTTGGCGAGATATTTAGCATAGGGAAGCATGCGCAAAGCCCCGATGTAACCACCGTTGCGGCAATTGTTGCCGTTGACGCCGCCATAAAGAGAATTGGAGAGAATCGGCGGTGCGCCTCCTCAATGGCAAATATTATTCCCGTAAGAGGTGCGCCCGTTGCCGCGGCAAAGCCTCCGCAAGCGCCCCCCGTCATCGTGTATCTTTCCCACGCCTTGTTTCCCTTGGCAAAGATGTTTATAGCACCCTTACCAACCGAGCATCCCATTTGCACGCTCGGGCCCTCGTTACCAAGCGGAACGCCTACTAAAAAGGTAAGCAGCGTTGAGGTAAATATTCCAAATAGGCTTCGAACCCATTTAAAGGGAATAAATCCACGCAAAATAGCGAGTGAATTTGGTATTCCGCTTCCTCGCACAATGGGGAAAAGCTTTATTAAAGCGTAGGCTGCAAGGCTTATTGCGATAGCGCCGGGTATAAGCAATGGCAAAAACGCAGGATTTGCGCGAGCTGATGCATAGAGAAGGGATGATAACGCTTGAACGTATTTGATTGCGACCTTAAACAAAAATATAATCACGCCCGTAAGCGCTCCCGTAAGGCAGGAAAACGCAAGACAGGGGAGGAGATATCTTTTTGTGTCGACCTCTTTTTTTGCTTCTTTTTTGAAATTCTTGATTTTTTTCATTTTTTATTTTGAGTTAGTTTACGAGATTTGTGGGAGAGCCGTCTATAAACGCCTTAACGTTTGACGTTACTATTGAGAGCAGACGTAAGCGTGTTTGAAGTGGAGCCCAGGCTATATGCGGAGTAATGGTTATATTTTTAGCCTTAAACAAGGGGCAATCCTCACGCATAGGCTCGCAAGTAAGCACGTCGATAGCCGCACCAGAAAGTCTGCCACTGCTTAGCGCATCGGCAAGCGCCTCCTCAACTATAACTCCGCCTCGAGCGGTGTTTATAAAGTATGCTCCGACCTTCATTTTGTTAAACGCCTCTGCGTTAAATATTCCTGCCGTTTGAGGCGTGAGAGGGCAATTGACCGATAGATAGTCGCTTTCGGCAAGCAGGGTATCAAAATCAACGAACTCCACACCGTCGTATACCTTGGGCGTGCGTGTGGTTGCTATAACTCGCATACCGAAGGCAAGGGCAATTTTTGCAATTCTGCTTCCTATAGTTCCAAAGCCGAAGATGCCCAAGGTCTTACCCTCAAGCTCGTAGGTGGGGCGGGAGAAAAAGCAGAATAGGCGAGATTTTATCCAATCTCCGTTTTTTACGTCGGCATCGTACTCGGCAACCTTGGAGGCGTGACCGAGGATATAAGCAAACACCTGCTGAGCAACGGCGCTTGTGGAATACGAGCCTGCGTTGCAAACGTCAATACCGCGCTCACGTGCGTAAGCTACGTCTATATTATTGTAGCCCGTAGCAAAAAGCGCTATCATTTTTAAATTCGGAGCGGCGTCTATCTCTGTCTTGCCGATAACCGTTTTGTTAAGAATTATTATATCGGCATCCTTAATGCGCTCTATCACTTGACTTTGCATAGTTTCGCCGTAATAGGTAACGTTGCCGAATTGCTCAAGCACACGAAGGTCGAGGTCGCCTGCGTTTACAGTATCACAATCGGTCAAAACTATATTATATTTCATAATTATTTATAGCCTTTCGTTAGTATTTTAAAGTTATATATATAATTCTATCATAAATGCTTTAAAATTGCAATATCTATTAGCGTTTAGTCGTAGGTTGTTAAGGAAATATATCGATATTTGTTATTTTTATATGTGCAAAATGAATAAAAATACACGTTTTTTTTATTAAATTTATTGAAATTGCACGAAAACCCTTTACAAATGGTTAAAAAAATGATAAAATAAGACAATTGACGGTGGATTTTATCCCCAAATATACCCCATAGGAGAAAATATTATGAGAAGAATTATCTCGATTTTGGTAATTGCGATGATGCTGTCAGCATGCATTTTTGCTACGGTTCCCGCAAGTGCCGCAACTAAAGCATTTGAAGTGGATTGGACGGCCCTTGCTTACGTTGCATATGATGAGAATGGTAATGAGATTGATGAATTTGACTTTTTGTCAAGCTTTGAGGTTACAAAGACCGAAAGCACGTTTGGCGTTAGCAGAATAGGTGGCGGAGTTCAATCAAGCTCCTACGTTTCCACCTCACAGTTTGCTATAACCGCAGACACAAATTATACCTACGAGCTTATGGCGAAGAATAACAATAGCCGGAAGTATTCGGGTATTCCGTTTGCTATCGACGAGGATGGATACGTTTACTTCCTTTACGGAAGCTTTGATAACGACAACGACTCAAAGAATAGTAGCGGTAATATTGCTTATCCCGGTAAGTCTTACGTTATCGGAGCGAAGGGTAAATTTGATAACAAATATCCTAACTCTACGGGTGATGAATTGGATTCGATGTATTTTAAAAAGCTTGATTTGACGGACGGATTTGCTTCCTTTAAGCTTGAGTACGATGGCTTGACCGTTACGGTTTATGCCAAAGTAAACAGGGAGTACGTAACTATAGGCGAGAAAATTCCGCTTCCTGAGGGCTCAAAGCTCGTTTTCGGTGTTACAAGTAGAGATGATACAAATGGCGGTAACCGTACAACTACCGTAAAGAACGCAAAAATTACCGGTAACAATGATGCGGCTGTTAAGAATATGGTTCTTGAGTCCAACAATGGAGCTAGCGACCTTAAGGCAGAAATATTGAGAATTGAAAAGGAATATCCCGAGGTAAATTATACTAAGAGCAGCTATAGCGCACTTAAGGATGCCCTTGAAATGGCAAAGGCAATTGCAGAGGATAGCTTCTCCACCGCAGACGAGGTAACCGCCGCTATGGCAGACCTTGAAAGTGCTATTGACGGACTTGAGCTTGCATCGCTTGATACCTCTGAGCTTGAAAAGGCAATTAAGGATGCAGAAAAGCTTAATAAGGCAGATTATACAACTCTTTCCTATAAGATGGTAGCCGATGCTATTGAGAGCGCAAAGGCACTCCTTCAGTCGGACGATGCATTGCAGGCAGATATCAACGCCGCAGTTGAATCTCTCAGAGGAAGAATGTCGAGCCTCGTTTCGGCTAACAGTGGCTTGCCCTCATTTGACTATGGCGACGATGACGAGGATACTGCTAACGATGATGCAAATGCAGACGCAGGCGAAAATGCCGATGCTAACGCTAACGCTAACGCAGGCACAAACGCTCCCGCAACGCAGGCTCCTACAACAGGCGTACCCTCTATTAACGATCCTAACTACGCCGCAAAGAAGGGATGTAAGTCCACAGTAGCTACAACCGCTATCGTTCTTTCCGTCGTTGCTACACTTGGCACGGCTCTCGTAGTTAAAAAGAAGGACTAATTCAAATTAAACGGTAAGTCTTTAAATAATAAATATCCACCCGCTATTTGCGGGTGGTATTTTATTGTATATAGAAAGGGTACCACGAAGGATTTCGTGATACCCTAATTTTTTTAAACCTTTTCGTAGCTTTCGCAATATTCCTTAATTATATCTACCTCGGAGAAGGGCTTGCGTACGCCGTTGATAAGCTGATAGCTTTCGTGGCCCTTACCTGCAAGCAAAATTATATCTCCGTGCTGAGAAATAGAAAGCGCATGCTTTATAGCCGCTTCTCTATCGGTAATAGCGATGTAGGGGCAGGAGTCGGGTGCAAAGTAGGAGGCAATCTCCGCAATTATTGCCTCGGGAGATTCGCAATCGGGGTTGTCCGAGGTCAAAATGCAAAGGTCTGCATCACGGGAGGCAACGAGACCAAGCTCGGCTCTGCGCATCTTTGTTCTTCCGCCAACCGAGCCGAAAAGACAGATAAGACGAGTGGGCGAATATTCACGCAACGCCGTTAAAGCCGCCTTAAGGCTTACGCCGTTGTGCGCATAGTCGATAACCACGGTTGCGCCGTTGGGAAGTGCAAAGGCTTCAAATCTTCCGCCTATTCGTACGTCCTTTATGGATTTTACCGTTTGCTCGGTGTTGAGTCCAAGTCGCTTGCAGATTGCTATTGCGGTAAGTGCGTTGTAAACGCTAAAGCTACCGGGGAAGCCAAGGTCTACCTCGTAGGACTCGTGCGCCTCCTTGCATTGGAAGTTAACCGCAATTCTTGAGGAGGTTCTGTAATAATATATTCCGTCGGCACGGTAATCTGCGTTTTTGTTGCCCTTTGCCGAAATACCAACCTTTTGCGCACGGCTACCGCTTATCATCTCGGAGGAGTACTCATCGTCTGCGTTATAAACTATATAGTCAACGCCGTAGTCGGTAAAGAGTGAATGCTTACATTCCTTATAGTCGTTAAAATCGGGATGCTCAAACTCTCCAATATGGTCGGGGGAGAGATTTGTAAATACGCCGATGTCAAACTTCATTCCATGCACGCGAGCCATCTTTAGGGCTTGTGAGGAAACCTCCATAACCACGGTGGTAATTCCGTTATCAAGCATCGTTTTTAAGTGGTTGTGTAATGCGTAGCTTTCGGGAGTGGTGTTAAGCGTTTCCTCCCAAACGTCGTTATACGCAACGCCGTTAGAGCCGATATAGCCTGCGGGGATACCGTTGCCCTTAAGAATATTGTAAACGAGGAGAGAGGTTGTGGTTTTGCCCTTCGTTCCAGTTATTCCTATAAGAGTCATCTTGCTTGCGGGATATCCGAAGTATGCCGCCGAAAGCCTTGCCAACGCTATGCGAGAGTCCTTTACCAATACGGTTAAGGCATCGTCGGGAAGCTCTGCTATCTCTCTTTGAGCCACAAAAACTCTACAGCCTCTCTCGTAGGCGTTGTATGCGTATTTGTGACCGTCAACCATAGAGCCGACTATGCAAACGAAGATAGAGTTCGGGTTTGCATCCTTTGAGTGAGATGAGAGTCCTTGAATTTGCGTTGCATTTATGTCTATACCCGAGCGATTTATTATTTCGGTATAGTTAATAGTTTTTAAAAGCTCCTTTAATTGCATTTTTAAATTCCTTTCTCTGCATTATAAAGCTTCATTAGGCTTTCGTCAAAGCCTATTGGCGTTTTGTTACATATTTTCAAAGCCGAGATGCATAGCACCTCAAGCGAATCGACAACGTAGGGTGGAAGCGTATGCTCCTTTTTTATAAGCGATAGCTCGGTGCAGCCAAGAATAACTCGCTCGCATCCGCTATCAAAAAGTTTTTTGCAAAGAGCGATAAATCGCTCCGTGTCGGGCTTAAGACCGCTTTTTATTCTATCAAATATCGTTTCGGTTATAAAATCCTGCTCGCTATCCGTAAGGTCGGCAATTTCTATATCGTGGGCGCTAAATATATCCTTGTACGCACGTGATGAAATAGTTCCCTTGGTTGCAAGCACTCCAACTCTTTTTACCCCCTCAAGTGAGCAAAGCCTTGCCGTTTCCTCAATGATATTGAGTATCGGTATATCCACCGCCTCGGCAACCTTGGAGTAAAAGTAGTGCGCGGTGTTGCAGGGTATAACCAAAAGCTCGGCGCCCGCCGCCTCAAGTCGCTTAGCCTCGCTTCGCATACGTGGGGTTGGGTCCTCGCTTGAAAGCCCTAAGATAAAGGAAGAACGGTCGGGAGTATCGGCGCGGGAGGATAGCAAAAAATTAAGATGGTCGCTATCTCTTTGCGCATAGGTGTGCTTGGTTAGCATCTCGCAAAAATATATGCCCGACATAGGACCGAGTCCGCCTAAAATTCCAAGAAGCGTAGGGACTTTATTTTCTGACACTTACGTTACCGTCCTTTCGTTTGATTTTTATTTTTGCTGTTACTATTTTTTCGGAATAACGCTGAGCGGAGAGCTGCTTAGCGCATCACTCACACTTGAGATTACAAAGCTTGCCTCAAGCATTTCACGTTTACAATTAACGAGTTCTTCATAATAGCTTGAGCAAGGAATAAGAATGGAGAGGGTGTACTTGCTTTGCCTTGCAAGATAAACAAGCTCCTTTGCGGTAAGCTCCTTGTTTTGCGGAGCGGTAAGCTTTAAAAACCTGCTTGAACGGCTAATAATATTTGCAGCGCTACGCTTGGTGCCAAGTATATAGCAGACTATCTTGTGCTTTCGGTATATTTTTCTTGCAAGCCTGCGCGCTTCTGCGTTGCTACCGAGAAGAAAGGGAAGGAAATATAGCTTTGCCTCCTCTTTTATTTCCAGCATCTCCGTTTTATCCATTTTAGCTACAGTGACCTCTTTGAATATTCTTATACATAGTAATTATATCACAATAAAAAGTCTTTGTCAAAGGTTTATGGCAAGGATTTTTTTCTAATTTTTTAATTTTTTTAAAAAAGATGTTAATTTTAAAAATAATCGATTTAAACGCTTGAAAAAATAGCGTTTTTTGTATATAATATTAAAAGAGAGTTTTTTTGGAGCGCAACGATATTATGAAAAAAGAAACTGTTTTTAAAATTTTTTCAAGTATGCCCACCCTTTATACGGATAGGCTTTCCTTGCGCGCTATGCATCCGATAGACGCCGAGGATATGTTTGATTACGCAAGGCGCCCCGAGGTAACGAAATACCTTTTGTGGCGTGAGCATGAGGATATCTCCTTTACGCGTGATTATCTTGCCTATATCGGACGTAGATATGCGCTTGGGGATTTTTACGATTGGGCAATAATAGACCGAGAGAGCCGAAGAATGATAGGCACCTGTGGGTTTACAAAAATAGATACCGCCAATAATTCTGCCGAGATAGGCTACGTGCTAAATCCCGATTTTCATAGGCGTGGATTTGCGAGTGAGGCGGTAAGGCGAATACTTAAATTTGGCTTTGAGGAGCTTGGGGTTAATCGAATTGAGGCTCGCTTTATGCAGGGGAACGAGGCGTCGCTTGCGCTTATGATGAGCGTCGGAATGACCTTTGAGGGCTATATGCGTGATCTCGTGCTTGCAAAGGGAAGCTACCGAACCGTTGGAGTTTCCTCGATTTTGCGCTCCGAGTATGAAAAAATATACGGTATAAATAAAAGCTGTGAGGATAAATTATGAGAAAAACAAAAATCGTATGTACTATAGGTCCCGCCTGCAATAATGAGGAAACCTTAACGCAAATGTGCCTTGCGGGCATGAATGTGGCTCGTCTTAACTTTTCGCACGGAACCTACGAGGAGCATAAAAGAAATATAGACCTTATCAAAAAGGTGCGTGAAAAGCTTGATTTGCCTATAGCTATAATGCTTGACACCAAGGGCCCCGAATACCGTATAAAAACCTTTAAGAACGGCTCGGTAATGCTTAATAACGGAGATAAGTTTATATTTACCTCTGAGGACGTAGAGGGCGACGAGCATCGTGTTTCTGTTAACTATAAGGGGCTTCCCGACGAAATGAACAAGGGCGACCGAATTTTGCTTAACAACGGACTCGTTATTTTTGAGGTTGAAAGCGTTGAGGGAACCGAGATAAATTGCCGTGTTGTAGTTGGCGGCGAGCTTTCCAACCGTAAGAGTATGTCCTTTCCCAACAAGGTGCTAAAGCAGATATATCTTAGCGATTACGATAAAAAGGATATGCTTTTTGGTATAGAAAACGGAGTCGACTTTATTGCTTGCTCCTTCGTGTCGGTTCGTCAGGATTTAATCGACGTAAATAACTTCTTGCGTGCAAACGGAGGCGAGAAGATAGATATAATTGCGAAAATAGAAAATCGCTCGGGCGTTGATAATATTCGTGATATCTGCGAGGAGTGCGAGGGCATTATGATAGGCCGTGGAGATATGGGAGTGGAAATTCCCTTTGAGGAGCTGCCGGGTATTCAAAAGCACCTTATAACCACCTGCCGACTTCTTGGTAAGCGTGTTATTACCGCAACCGAAATGCTTGAGTCGATGATACATAATCCAAGACCCACGAGAGCCGAGATATCCGACGTAGCAAATGCCGTTTACGATGGAACGAGCGCAATTATGCTCTCGGGCGAAACCGCCGCAGGCAAATATCCCGTGCTTACTATTGAAACCATGGCAAAAATCGCTATATGGGCGGAAAGCACTATAGATTATAAAAAGATATTCCACGATTCGGATTTTCTAATCAAGAACACGGTTGACGCAATATCGCACGCAACCTGCGGAATGGCTATCGATATAGATGCAAAGGCAATAGCCGTATGCTCGCTTTCGGGAATGACGGTTAGAATGGTGTCACGCTTCCGTTGTCCCATAGATATTTTGGGCGTTACCACCGACGAGGGGGCTTGGCGAAAGCTTGCACTCTCCTGGGGCGTAACTCCTGTTATGAGTGAGGTGTTCCAATCGCTTGACGTTTTGTTCTACGCCGCAGGTAAGCTTGCAAAATCAACCTTTGGCTTAAATAAGGGCGACCCCATAGTAATTACCGGAGGAATCACGAACGGCTCGTCGGGAAATACAAATCTTATTAAGGTTGAAAGAGTATAATAATATAAAGCATCCGACAAGGAAGTAATATCTTTGTCGGATATTTTTTGTGATGAAAAAATATCTTAATTAATTGTTCACAAAGTATATTATTTTTTGCCATTATTATGTATTATAATAT
The DNA here is from genome assembly GCA_045634485.1 of Eubacteriales bacterium. GTDB lineage: Bacteria > Bacillota > Clostridia > Oscillospirales > CAG-272 > HGM12713. The sequence goes on from JAZRAJ010000051.1 coordinate 11,819, forward strand.
TATATGATAAAATGGAGTAGTTTTGGAGGAATTGAATAGGTATGATTAAAACCTTAGCTAAAAGTATTCGCGAATACAAGAAAGCCTCAATACTTGCACCGATAATTATTGCGTGCGAGGTAATTCTTGAATGCTGTATTCCGTTTGTTGCAACGCTTCTCATAAACGAGATAAACGTTGCAGATAGAGCGTTGATAGATATGAGCGTAGTCACAAAATACGGACTTATACTTATTGCACTTGCATTTGCCTCGCTTTGCTGCGGCGCTCTTGCGGGTCATTTTGCGGCAATAGCATCCTGCGGATTTGCAAAGAATTTGCGTCACGACGTATATGCAAAAATTCAAGGATTTTCATTTGCCAATATGGACAAGTTCTCAACGGCGGGACTCGTTACAAGACTTACAACCGATATAACCAACGTGCAGATGTCTTATATGATGATAATTCGCTCGGCGGTGCGCTCGCCCCTTATGCTTATAGTTGCAACTATAATGGCAATAAGAGTAAGCCCGCGTATGTCAATTGCGTTTGCGGTTATCATTCCTTTCTTGGCAATAGGTCTTATACTTATAACCGCTAAGGCGTTTCCGATATTTAAAACGGTATTTAAAAAGTACGATGCGCTTAACAACTCGGTTCAGGAGAACGTTGCGGGTATGCGCGTTGTAAAATCATTTGTTCGTGAGGACTACGAGCGCGAGAAGTTCGCAAAGGCCTCGGAGGATGTTAAGAAGGGCTTTACTAAGGCAGAGAAGATACTTGCCTTTAACGGACCTCTTATGCAGATGGCGTTTAACGGACTTATGCTTATGGTTTGCTTCTTCGGCTCAAGGCTTATAATCAACACCAACGCCGAGGCGCTTGACATCGCAGGCTTCTCTGCGCTTCTTACCTACGGTGCGCAGATACTTATGAGCCTTATGATGCTTTCTATGATATTCGTTATGATGGCTCTTTCGGTTGAGTCTGCAAACAGAATTGCGGCGGTTCTCAACGAGGAAAGCTCGATTAAAAATCCCGAGGCGCCTATTACCGATATCCCCGACGGAAGCATTTTGTTTGATAAGGTTTCCTTCTCCTATTCTAAGGATGCCGAAAAGCAAGCCCTTTCGGGTATAAATCTCTTTATCGGTGCGGGCGAAACCGTTGGTATCGTTGGCGGTACGGGAAGTGGAAAGACAAGCCTTGTTCAGCTTATCTCCCGACTTTACGATGTAAGCGAGGGAGCGGTTAAGGTTGGCGGAATAGATGTTCGTGATTACGACGTTGAGTCGCTTCGTAACGAGGTTGCAGTGGTTCTCCAAAAGAACGTGCTTTTCTCGGGCACTATTAAGGAGAATTTGCGTTGGGGCGATGCAAATGCAAGCGACGAGGATATCGTTCGTGTTTGCAAGCTTGCGGCGGCAGATGAATTTGTAAGCAGCTTCCCCGATGGATACGATACGATGATAACTCAGGGCGGTACTAACGTATCGGGCGGACAAAAGCAAAGACTCTGTATTGCTCGTGCGCTTCTTAAAAAGCCTAAGGTGCTTATTCTTGATGACTCCACCAGTGCGGTGGACACAAAGACCGATGCGCTTATCCGTAAGGCGTTTGCCGAGGAAATTCCCGATACTACTAAGATAATTATTGCGCAGAGAATAAGCTCGGTTGAGCATGCGGATAAGATAGTTGTGCTTAATAACGGCTCTATTGAGTCGGTTGGCAAGCACGAGGAGCTTCTTAATATAAGTTCTATCTACCGTGAGATATACGAATCACAAATCAAGGGGGTATCTGAAAATGGCTGATAAGAATAATCAGACTAATCCAAAAATGAAAAGACCTCCTATGAAAAAGGGAGTGCTTAAGAGAATAATAAAGCTTCTCTTTAAAACCTACCCCTGGCAGATGGCGCTTGTTTGCCTGTGCATTGTTGTGGTTTCCTTCTCCTCAACCATTGCGGGAATATTTATGAATCAGTTTATTCTCCATATCGAGGATGCACTAAACGGTGTTCGTACGGTTGATGCGGTGTTTAAGGATATAACTATGCTTATAGTTATAATGCTTTCGATATACGCAACGGGTTGGGTGTGCAATTTTGTTTACACACGAATAATGGCAATCGTAACGCAAAGCTTTCTGGACACTCTGCGTCGAGAGATGTTTAATAAGATGCAGGGCTTTCCCATTCGCTACTTTGACACCAACGCCCACGGCGATATAATGTCGCACTACACAAACGATGTTGATACGATAAGAGAGCTTATTTCAAACACCATTCCTCATTTAATACAAGCGGCGCTTATAGTTACCTTCCTTATATTCAATATGATATATCTGAGCGTTTGGATGGCGCTTGTGGTTGGCGTAGCGAGCATCGCTATGGTATTCGTTGCAAAAACCGTTGGCGGACGAAGTGCAAAGGGCTTTATGAAAATGCAGCGCTCGATTGCAAAAAACGAGGGCTTCGTTGAGGAGATGATGGAGGGTCAAAAGGTTGTAAAGGTGTTCTGCCACGAGGAGCAGAGCATTGAGGACTTTGACAAGATAAACGAGGAGCTTTGCAAAAACGCAACCAACGCAAACAGATTTGCAAATATTCTTATGCCTATTATGGGTAATATAGGAAATATTCTTTATGTAAGCGTTGCGTTTATCGGTGCGGTGCTGATAATTAATCAAGTACCAAACGTTGCTATTTCGGCGCTTATCGACCCCAAGGCGGCAGTTGTTGGAATTGCAACGGTAATCCCTTTCCTTAACGCATCAAAGCAATTCTCAAACAACGTAAGTCAGGTATCTCAGCAGATAAACTCAATAGTTATGGCTATGGCGGGCGCAGGACGTGTGTTTGAGCTTATCGACACAGAGCCTGAGTTTGACGAGGGCTACGTTATGCTCGTTAACGCAAAGAAGGATGCAAGCGGTGAGATAATCGAAACCGACGAGCGCACAGAAATGTGGGCGTGGAAGCATCGCCACGGCGACGGAAGCGTTACCTACACCGAGCTTCGCGGTGACGTTAGAATTGAGAATATGGATTTCGGCTACATTCCCGAAAAGCTTGTTCTTAAGAATATAACGCTTTATGCAGAGCCAGGACAAAAGGTTGCCTTCGTTGGCGCTACGGGTGCAGGTAAAACCACTATAACCAATCTTATTAACCGTTTTTACGATATTGACGACGGTAAGATAAGATACGATGGAATAAATATTAACAAGATAAGAAAGAGCGACCTTCGCCGTTCTCTCGGAATAGTGCTTCAGGACGTAAATCTCTTTACGGGTACGGTAATGGATAACATTCGCTACGGTAAGCTTGATGCAAGCGACGAGGAGTGTATTGCGGCGGCAAGGCTTGCCAATGCGCACGATTTTATCACTCGCTTGCCCGAGGGCTATAACACGATGCTCACGGCAAACGGTGCAAACCTTTCGCAGGGTCAGCGTCAGCTTATATCCATCGCTCGCGCGGCGGTTGCTGATCCTCCCGTTATGATTCTTGACGAGGCTACCTCGTCAATCGATACGAGAACCGAGGCAATAGTTCAGCGTGGAATGGATGCTCTTATGAAGGGCAGAACGGTATTCGTTATAGCGCACAGGCTTTCAACTGTTCGCAACTCCGACGTTATAATGGTTCTCGACCACGGAGAGATAATAGAGCGTGGAACGCACGATGAGCTTATCGAGCGTAAGGGCAAGTATTATCAGCTTTATACGGGAGCATTTGAGCTTGAATAAGCTTGAGTTAAAATGATATGAATAAAAATAATAATCCGATTAATAAGGAAGCAAGGCTTTCCACATCGAGGCTATTGTTTGCTATATGCTTTTTGGTTTATTGTACGTCTTATATCGCAAGAGGAAGCTTTTCATTCGTAAGGTCAACGATGATAGAGGATGGAGCTATAGGCTACGGAGTGGCGGGAGCGATAAGCGCCGCATACTTTATATTCTATGCGCTCGGTCAGCTTGTCAATGGCTTTTTGGGGGATAAGCTTCCTCCGTTTTGGATGGTAACGGCAGGGCTTTGCGTGGTTATTTTGTCTAACGCTATGATGCTAGTGGCGCAACCAAGCCTTGCTTACGTTTTGTGGTGGGGAATAAACGGCTACGGACATTCAATGCTTTGGTCGCCGATATATTTCCTTTTGGCAAACGTAATAAATCAAAGATTCAGAGCATTTGCTTTAACGGCAATATCGATATCCTCTCCGCTTGGTAAGATATCAAGCGCACTCGTTTCAAGTGCGGCGCTAAGAGGCGGAAGGTGGCAAAGCGTTTTCTTTACCGTAACGCTTATTTCGGCGGCATCCTTGCTTTTATGGGCGACGGGATTCATTACGCTCAGGAAGGATATAATAGCGCCTATAAGCAAAAATAACGCCGCTGAGAGTGATGTAGATACCAAAGGCAATAATGACAACAAAAAGGGCTTGACGAGAATTTTACTTGCAAGCGGAGTTCTTATAATGCTTCCGTCAATGTTTGTTCACGGCTTGTTTTATAACGGTGTGGTTGAGCTTATGCCAACGATACTGCACGAGCAATATTTGATGAGCGCATCTATGGCAGCTATACTTGAAATTATAATTCCAATACTCTCAATTGCGGGAGTATTCGTGGCAAATTTCGTGTATTATAAAATCTTTAAGCAAAACGATATGCGAAGTGCGGCGTTCTTAATGGGAATGAGCCTTGCGCCAATAGGAATAATGCTTTTGCTTGCGGCGTTTAGACCAAACGGATTTTTTCTTGGTCAGTATCCCGATGCAATAACATTCGTAAGCACGTATGCGCTTGCGTATCTCTTTCAATTTGCCTTTAACCATATAGTAATAGTGCTTTTGCCTGTTAGACTTGCAAAATTCTCTTGCTCGTCAACCGTGTCGGGCATAGCCAACGCAATAAATTATGCGGGTAGCGCAATTTCAACCTACGGAATGTCTTATGCGCTTTTAAAGCTTCCGCTTTGGCAAACAGTCCTTATTTGGGGCGCAGTTCTTGTGATAGCGGCAATATTCGTGTCGCTTGCCCAAAGAAGATGGGGAGCTTTTATAAAGGAAATTAATTTATAAAATTTGGGGAAGAAAGCTTTTTTTAAAAAAGGTGATCTTTCCCAAATTCTATATTTAAGTGAAGATGGAAAAACGGTGGATTTTGGTAAGCAAAAATCTGCTTTTTATTTATTAGACGTTGTGTTCGCACCGCACCCACGCAGGAAAGTTTTGGTCAAGCTTTTTCAAAAGCTTGCGGGTTTGGGCAGCGCCCATAAAAAACGGCGCTTTCTTTTTGCCAAGCTTTTTCTTTGCGCCTCTCGAGCCAAAGAAAAAGCGGTATAGTGGGTTATATGGCTTTATTGCTTTTTCTTACAATAAGTACGCTTGCACCCTTATTGTAAATGACTCTGCTACCGTACGTATTTTAAATAAATCTCGTGTTGTCGCCTCTGCATAGCGGATAGAAAAAATAAATTTAATAATAGAGATAAAAAATAAAATTAATATATTGAATTGAAAGTAAAAATATGGTATAATAAATCGATTAGATATATTTCTATGATTTTTAAAAGGAGAAACGTTATGAAAAAACTTTTTACAACAACGTTTATGGCACTTGTTCTTTGCGCCTGCATGGTGCTTGGATTGATAAGCTGCACGAGTCAATCGGATATTGATAATGCGGTAGCGCCTATCGACAGCCAAATAACCGACCTCGAGGGTAAGCTTGCAGAGCTTGAGGAAAAGCTTGCGGGACTTGAGAGCAAGAACGCAGAGCTTAATAACAAGCAGACCGAGCTTAGCTCGCAAATAAAAGCAATTGACGATGAGAGCGATGCGCTTTCAAAGACTCTTGCCGATGCAAAATCTGCTATCGAGGCAGAAATCAATGCAATAAAGGCAGATATCGCCACGATAAAGGAGGATGTCACCGCCTTAAAGACAATTGCCGCAGCACTTAATGCTAAGGATAAGGAGCTTGAGCAAAAGATTACCGATGCAAATTCGGCCCTTAATACTAAGGCACAAGAGCTTTCACAAAAAATTACCGATGCAACCGCAAGCATTAACGCCGTTGCGGGTAGAGTGACCACTCTTGAAAGCACCGTTAGCGCACTTTCGTCAACCTTAACGGCGGTGCAGGAGCAGGTTGAAAATAATAAAAATAATATTTCCGACCTTCAAAATAAGGTTACCGAGCTTGAAAATGGCAAAAATGATAACTCCGCACTCTTAGATAAGCTTGCAGAGCTTGAGGAAAAGCTTTCAGCACTTGAGAGCATCAATACAGAGCTTAATAACAAGCAAAATGAATTAAACGATAAAATAACTGAGCTTGAAAATAGCAATAATGATAACTCCGAGCTTTTGGATAAAATTGAAAATCTTGAAACTCGTATTAACTGCCTTGAGGGTAATCACGCTTGGGGCGAGATATCCTACGAGTGGTATGGATATGAGATGTGTGCCGCAAGCGCAGCTTGTACCGTAAGCGAATGTGGACATTATGAGCATGAGGAGGCTTATGCTTTCTCAAGTGACGAGATTACGTACACCGCAGTCTTTGAAAATAGCGCATTCGGTACGGCGGAGTATGAGATACCCTATCTTGCATTTGAAGCACCCGCAGAGCAGATTTTCTATATAACTACCGTTGGTGGTTATAGATTGGATTATTCCTTGGAGTATTCTAACGGTGACGGCTGGAATCAGCTTACCGCAGACGAGGGTATTATATTTGGCGGAGATTACGGCAAGCTTTACTTGCGTGGACAAAGCTCCGAGGGAACTGCGGATAGCTCCTCTAAATATAGTATTATATCCTTTGGTTACGATGATATTGAGGTAGCCGCTACGGGCGATATTCGCACCTTGATAGATTATACTGATTATAAGAGCACTTATACTGCATACGCACGCTTTAGCAATTTGTTTAAGGATTGCGTAAGCTTGACCTCTGCTCCCGAATTGCCCTCGCGTTCCTTGGCAACCGAGTGCTATTACGGTATGTTCTACGGTTGCACAGGCTTGACATTTGCTCCCGAATTGCCTGCTACTACTGCGTCGTGGAATTGCTATAATTCAATGTTCTATGGATGCACAGGCTTGACAGAGGCTCCTGCGCTTCCTGCTATTAATATGGCAAGCCATTGCTATACGAATATGTTCTACGGATGCACAGGCTTAACAGAGGCTCCCGAATTGCCCGCTGCCGAGCTGGAGGAGGGATGCTACAGCTATATGTTCTACGGATGCACGGACTTAACAGAGGCTCCCGAATTACCCGCTATGACGTTGGCAGAATCTTGCTATGAATCTATGTTTGAGGGATGTGCATCCTTGATAGAGGCACCTGCGCTTCCCGCTACCGAGCTTTTTGTTTTAAATGATTACGATGAAGAAGAGAATAAGTATTTCAATGCATGCTATAGAAATATGTTTAAGGACTGCATCAGACTGAGCGTTGCTCCCGAGGAATTGCCCGCTATGGTATTGATTGATTATTGCTATAGAGGAATGTTTGAAAATTGCGTAAGCTTAACTGTAGCTCCTAAATTGCCTGCTACCACATTGGCAGAGGGATGCTATCATAATATGTTCTACGGATGCGAGAGCTTGCTTGAGGCTCCCGAGCTTCCCGCTACTGAGGTTGTGGGATGGTGCTATAGCTATATGTTTACAAACTGCATAAGCTTAACGGAGGCTCCCATCCTGCCCGCTACCACCTTGGCAGAGTATTGCTACGAGTATATGTTTGCAGGATGCAGTAGCTTGAATAGCGTAACGATGCTCGCAACCGATATTTATGCTGAAAATTGCTTGGATTTCTGGTTGCTTGAGGTAGCCGAGGACGGTGCGTTCTATAAGAATGCAGATGCCGACGACGAGCTTATTAACGACTACGGCATCCCCGCAAATTGGCTTATAGATAACTATTCAAAGGATGAATAATTTGAGATTTTAACTTAAATCTTAATACATTAAATAACAAAAAAGTCGCATCAAAATTGATGCGACTTTTTTGCTTTGGATAGCACACCGCTCAACTCTTAAATATATCGTGGAGTTACGCCTACGGCGAATATTCCTGCACTCTGCGCCTGACAAGCAAGCTTGTCGATCTTCGAGTGCGGAATGCAAACCCCATTCTCGCTAAAGCGAGATGGTGTTTGCTCCAAGGGGAGTCGTTCTTGCTTTTTGCTCGATGCTTTGGATTGAATTTTTTGTAGCATCTCGCAAAAAGCTTCGGTCACCGTTCGCAAAACAACTCACTGGGTTGTTTTGCTCACTGCGTTCGACTGCTTTTATTAGATTGGGGAGTTTCGCCTGCGGTGAATATTTTTGCTCGCGGCTCTTGTGAGCAAGCTCCCGTCGCCTTGCTCGCAAAATGCGAACCCCATTCTCGCTAAAGCGAGAGGGTGTTTGCTCCAAGGGGAGTCGTCAAAAAAGGATAAGGACGAACTTGTGTTCGTCCTTATCCTTTTTTGGTGGACCCGAGGGGAGTCGAACCCCTGTCCGAAAACCTCTTGATACAACCTTCTCCGAGTGCAGTCCGTTATTTAGAATTCCCCTTGCGAGCCGTCAACGGACAGACTTCTCGTTTGGGTAGCCATTTTTTGCGTGGTAGGATCAATGGCGAACCACCTACGCACGTGCATCGCTGTCATGACGCTCAGTCCGAGGCCGCGATACTCCTCGGAGGAACGGGTGGCGTTATGCCACGGCACTGCCCTTAGGCAGCCATTGCTACTGTATTGTTAGCGTTTAATTTTAAAATTTGGACCTTTTAAGAGATTGTCCGGCTCTACTCGCTTATCGTACCTCAAAATCCCCGTCGAAACCTTTACGGGCCCGTGTATATATCTAACCCTTTAACGGTTAAATTCCTTTATCTTACGGTCTATCTCTCGATTGACCTCCTTTTGCGCAATAGAATCACGCTTATCGTAAAGCTTTTTGCCTCGACAGAGTCCAAGCTCGACCTTTACGTTCTTTCCCGAAAAATAAAGCGACAGAGGAACTAACGTGTATCCCTTTTGCGTGAGCATACCGTTTATCTTCATTATTTCACGCTTATGCATTAAAAGCTTTCTTTCACGTCTTGGCTCTCTGTTAAATATATTACCCTTTTCGTAGGGGCTTATGTGCATACCAAGCACAAAAAGCTCTCCGTTTTTAACCGAGCAATATGCGTCCTTTAAATTAACCTGACCCGCTCTTATGCTCTTAACCTCTGTACCGAAGAGCGCTATGCCTGCTTCGTACTTTTCGTCAACGAAATAATCGTGCCATGCTTTTTTATTTTGAGCAATAATTTTTCCGCTCTGCTTCTTATCCGCCACAGTCGCTCTCCTTTCCTTTTGTTTTGGAATGATATTATACCATAATTTTTGTTTTTTTTCAATACCTTTTTAATAAAATCTATGCCGACCGCTTGAATTTTGCACGGTCGGCAATATTTTGCTTAAATTTTTCGCACTCTTCCTCCCGAAAGCTCTACTATATCCTTTGCCGCATTGGAAAACTCGTTTGCCTCAATGGTTAAGGGCTTTATAAGGTTCCCCTTGGTTAATATCTTAACGTATTCGGTGTCCTCGTCAACGAGTCCCTTTTGCTTTAGGCGCTCTAAGTTTACGATCTCCCCGGATTTAAAACTATTTGAAATCAAATCAAGGTCGACCTCCGCACGGACCCTTCTTGCACGAATTGAAGTGCCTACTGTGCAATATTCCGAGCCATCGCTATAATTAAAGAACAACTCCTCGCTATTTTCACATTCCTTGCCTTTACCCAAAAGCGGTTGCTCGCCTCGTCCATTTAGCAAGCGTTGCTCGTTGCTCTTGCTTTCCTTTGCCTCCTTGTAGACGAGTAGGACTATCGTTGAAGCAAGTGCGAGTGCGGCAACAGATAGTAGGATTGCAAGCGAAACTCCGTTTTCGGGATAAACTCTTGTTAGCACGGTGGTAAAGGGAATAATGCCTGACATCGGCAACTCTGGGAGGTTGATTGAGCCATCCTTTGCCTCTGCGCTCTTGCGCTTGTATCTTAAATATATTATTCCAATAAGCACCAAAAATTCAAGCGCAAGCAGGATTATAAGCGCTATGAGAAGTGGTTGAACGTTTAAGGTTGATTCTACCACTATATAATATTTTGAAAAATGGTCGAGCCTTGCGGATATAAGCGAGTCGGCTTGCTTTATGGGGTAAAACTCAACGCTATCGCCCTTAACGAAGGCAAGACCTAAGATGTTTTCATTGCAAAGCTCGTTTGGAATGAGGATTTGCAGAGTGTATCCCGATGCGCTATCGTCAATGCTTGAAAGCGATATATCAAGTGTTGCGGCGATTGATGCAGAGCGTAAGAGCCTTGCGGTGCTGCTTGAAAGCTTTTCGAATGTTATAAGTGAGCCGTTTTTTGCAGAGCTGCGCAAAAGGCTCTCGACCTGCTTATTTCTTGAAAGCTCCAAAAGCTTTACCGAAAGGTTTGCATCGCTAATAAGACCGTTTGAAAGATGAATGCTTCCGAGCAAGCCCTTGGAGTAATCGTAGCCGTTGGGGTATTGCAGAGATGGCGTTGCTATAATGTGGGCGTCCTCGCTTGTGTAAATGCTATCCTTGCGCACCGAGCAAATTAGTGTAATATATTTTGAAAGCGTTTGCTTTACTAAGGCGATGCTTGATATATCGCTTATCTTGCCTATCTCGATTTTTGCCTCGTCGTAAAGCCCTTCGATTTTTGAGAAATTATCCTTTGAATAAAGGGGAGAGTCCTTTTTTAGCGATTCAAGCAAGGAGAGCAGGGAGCTAAGGGCAATATCCTTTTCATCATCAAGGAGATCGTTTATTAAAAGTATCTCGTTTTGCGCCGATAAAAGGATTGAATCACATTCCTCCTTTGTGGTCGCCAAGGCAAGCTTATCAATTGTAGCCTGTATTATTTTCGAAATTTTATTGTAATTTTCGGTAGAATAATTTGCCTTTATATTTTCGTATTCATCAAGTGCAAGTAACAAATAATTCTTGTATCCGTTTAGGTCGGCTTGATGTGCTAAATCTAATAAATCATTAATTGCTTCAAGGAAATGAGCGTATTCGGTTATTACCTCGGCGGTGCTTTTAGCAAGTGGCACGGCTTCCTTTGCCAACGCCTCCGCATTCTTAATGTTATTGTATATTTCCTCACACTTATCCGCGGAAATATATTCAAGCGTACCTAATTCCTCAAGCTTGGATTTTGCGGCATCGGTTATCTTTTGCACGTATACGCCTATCGCACGTGAGAGGTCTATTGCCTGCGCCTCGCTTTGGATTGCGTTAAGTGAGGCGGAAAAGCTATTCCAAATGCTCTCAAGTGCCGAGATGTTCTCCGCCTCCCTTGCATTCTTTGCCTTGGACACTAATGCATTAATCCTTGTGTAAAATGCATCTCGCTCGCTATTTTCAAGGAATTCCATGGCCGAGATATCGGTTTTAAATTTGTTGCAGGAGTTAATTATTGCATCGCTTGTTAGAAGTCGCTCTATTTTGTAAATTGCACGGCTTGCTTGTAAAATCATCTCGCTTTTTTCGGAGCAGAGCGCAATCTTCTCCTGGGCGTTTTTTAACTCGTTAAGGATTTCCTCATTCTGCGAGGAGCGTGTGGCTATGCGGACTCTTGCCGATTGATCTATGATATTGAGGCTACGTATAGCGCTCGAGCGAGCATCGCTTATTTCATCTGCGTAGATAGCAACATCGCTGGGGTCAATTTCTGAAAGTCTTTGCGAAAGCTCGTTTAAGATAGAGATGAGAGCATCCTTTTCGGAGTCGGTGTAGCCACTGTAATTTTGATCTGCAAGTATTGCACGATACTCAAAAATAACACGTGCAAGCGCCTCTGCTTTTTGCGGCAGCTTTGATACCTTGTTGTAAAAATCATCAATACTTTCTCGTGAGGTTGATTTAATTTCTTCTGCGATAATTTCGCAAAAATCAAGGTATAATGAGTCATTTTCAAGATATGACGATATTCTTTTGATTAGAATTGAATTGTATTTTTCGGCAATAATATTTATCTCGCTAACGAGCCTTTGCTTAACCAAATTCTCAAGTGATGAATACTCTATAATAGCACTTGTCGCATAATTTTCATCATTAAGGCTAAGCTCGTCGAAGGGGTTATTTAATATCTCTTGGTGCTTGTAGATAAATAGCGCCGCCTTTGCGTTTACAAGCTCGGCTTCAACCTCGGAGTCGGTTTTACATCCGTCAATAATTCCGCCCTCGCGGTTGTAGGCTTGCTCAAGCGACAGCAAGCCCTCATCGGTTGCGCTCTTGTCGCCAAGGAAAAGAGCGTAGACCGAATCCTTTATTTCGGATTTTTTAATTGTAAGAGAATAGCCGTCAAATATCTCGGCAAGGCTTGCGGCGGCTTGATTTTCGGTGGCTCTCGAGGCGGCAGTTTTGCATAGAGTGAGATATTCGTTTTTTGCCACCGAGCTATACGGCTTTTTCTCGTCGATTGCCAATAGCTCCTCAATAAATTCGATTATTGCGTTGTTCATCGTTTTTGCCGATTGCGCATTTTTTAGGTCGTAAACGAGGAGCGATGCGGTGGGAGATGATGAAAACGCTTCGCTCGGGCGTATTACTTTAAAAATGCTTTCTGCCTCGCTCTTTAGCGCATCACGTATGCGTTGAAGCCCTAAATCATTGGTTAATTGGTTGTATCCTGCTTGATACGCCTCGCCAAAAAGATCTGCGGAATATAGATTTTTAAAGGCTTCAACCGTTCCCGATATCAGTGCCGAGGCGCTAAGCGAATCGTTTGGCAGGGCAAGATTTTGCGCACGCTCGGTAAAGATAAGTCGGTTTAGCTCGTTAAGCATTACCTCGCATTCTGCGCTTAGCACGGTGTGCTGAGTGGAGTTTTTTATGCTTGTAGCGAACGAGGCGTATTTTGCGCTTATCTTGTTGGCGGAGGCATCCGAGCTAAAGGTGTATATGTTGTAATAATATACCCACGCAAGCCGTCCTGCCGCATTACCCTTTGTGTAGGCTAACAAAATCTCACTCTCAAGGCTTCGCTTTTCAACGTCGGCGTGCGATTGGAGGTCGATTATTTCCTTACGATATTCGTTTATAGCGCTTGTAACCTGCGTGCTAACCGTCTTTTTAGGGTCACTGTCAAGCTCGATAAAGCTATTTATTTCCTTTCCGAGCGCTTGCGAATACTCCTCGCACATATTGCAATTTTCGACACGGATTGCGCTACTTTCAAGTCCTGCTACCGGAATAGCCGATAGGCTTGCTGCGATGGCGAAAAGCAGAGCGAAAATTATTGCAAAATGCTTACGCTTTATTTTGGGATTTGCGTAAATGTCTTTGATTTTCATTGTTTTTTCATTCCTTTCGTTGTCTTGCTTTTTATGTATCAGTATTATACCAATATTTGTAAAAATAGTCAATAAATTATCATGGTACGGGGAATGTTTATATAAAAAATATTTTACTTTTCAACACAAAAAATATATAAAATTGTCGAATAAAAGGCAACCCTATAGCACCGTGGCGCTTAGTGTCGCATCTTGGATTTTTTAAAAAAGTTAAAACTTACTTGCAAAAAATATATTTATATGGTATAATATTATAAATATTATTAAATGTATCTTTTTGGAGGAATACAATGAACGCAATTATAACCGTCGTTGGTAAGGACGGAAAGGGAATTATTGCTGCTGTTAGCGCAAGATGCGCAGAGGTTGGCGCAAATATTATAGAAATATCGCAGAGCGTTTTAAAGGAATATTTTGCGATGATTATGCTTATCGACATCTCCGAGCTTAATATGCAGTTTACAGATTTCGTTGACGATATGAAGAAGCTTGGCGAGGATAGAGATCTTGATATTAGAGCTATGCACGAGGATATTTTTAACTCGATGCATAAGATATAAGGAGTGGCGTTACCTTGAGTATTATTAGCTTTGAAGACGTTTTAGAAACGATAAATATGATCAAGGAGGAAAACCTTGACATCAGAACCATAACAATGGGTATCTCGCTTTACGATTGCTCGGGCGACGATATCGACGTTGTTTGCGACAGAATTTACGATAAGATTACCACCAAGGCACGTGACCTTGTTAAGGTTGGATGCGAGATTGAGAAGGAATACGGTATTCCGATTATAAACAAGCGTGTTTCGGTTACCCCTGTATCGCTTATCGGCGGTAAGTATACCAAGGACGATTACGTAAAGATTGCAAAAACTCTTGACAGAGCCGCAAGCACCCTTGGAATTAACTTTATTGGCGGCTTCTCGGCACTTGTTCAAAAGGGCTTTACCGAGAATGCAAGAAACCTTATTGCCGCTATACCCGAGGCTCTTGCTTCAACAAACAGAGTTTGCTCGTCGGTTAACGTTGCGTCAACCAAGGCGGGTATAAATATGGATGCTATCGCTCTTATGGGCGATATTATAAAGGAAACTGCGTATCTCACACGTGACGATCAGTCACTTGGATGCGCAAAGCTCGTTGTTTTTGCAAACGCTCCCGAGGATAACCCCTTTATGGCGGGTGCATTCCACGGCGTTGGCGAGGCAGAGACTGTTATAAACGTTGGTGTTTCGGGCCCCGGAGTTGTAAGCTCCGCTATTAAGAGAGCAGGAAACTGCAACTTCTCCGAGCTTGCAGACGTTATAAAGAAAACTGCGTTTAAGATAACGAGAATGGGACAGCTCGTTGCTACAGAGGCATCAATGCGTCTCGGCGTTCCCTTTGGAATTGTTGACCTTTCGCTTGCTCCTACGCCTGCTGTTGGCGATTCGGTTGCTCATATCCTTGAGGGAATGGGTCTTGAGCGTTGCGGAACTCACGGAACCACGGCGGCTCTTGCGCTTCTTAACGATGCAGTAAAAAAGGGCGGAGTTATGGCTTCCTCGCACGTAGGCGGACTTTCGGGTGCGTTTATCCCTGTTTCCGAGGATGCGGGAATGATTGAAGCCGTTGAGGTTGGTGCGCTCTCTATCGAAAAGCTTGAGGCTATGACCGCCGTTTGCTCGGTTGGTCTTGATATGATCGCTGTTCCCGGAGATACCCCCGCCTCCACTCTCTGCGGAATTATTGCCGACGAAATCTCCATCGGCGTTGCTAACACAAAGACCACTGCGGTTAGAGTTATCCCCGCTTACGGCAAGGTTGTTGGCGAGGCGGTTGAGTTTGGAGGCTTGCTTGGCTACGCTCCCATTATGAAGGTTAGCGAGTATTCCTGCGCTGACTTTATTGCGCGTGGTGGCAGAGTTCCTGCGCCTATTCATTCGCTTAAGAACTGATATATTAAGCGTTATATTTATCAAATTAAAAATCTTAGGAAAAGGCATTTCTTATTTTTGCTATTGCATTTTTCTCGATGCGGCTTACGTATGAGCGTGATATACCAAGTACCTCGGCAACACGCTTTTGAGTCATGGGCTTTCTGCCGTTTATTCCAAATCGCATAACGATTATCTGTCGCTCACGTGGCTCAAGGATACGGTTGATTATTCGCATAGCCTTGTCGCTCGTGCATTTCTTGGCAACGTCGCTCTCAAGGGATTCGTCACTTGAAACAACGTCAAGATAGGTAAGCGGATTTCCGTCACGGTCGACGTCTATAACGTCGTTAAGCGACACCTCAAGGGCTAATTTCTTTTGCGAGCGAAAGTGCATAAGAATCTCGTTTTGAATACATTTTGCGGCGTAGGTTGCGAATTTTGCCCCTGCGCTCGCTTTAAAGCTATCAACCGCCTTGATAAGTCCCACCGTTCCTATGGAAACGAGGTCCTCTTGATTCTTGGCGCTTGAATAGTATTTTCGCACGAGATGCGAAACAAGCCGAAGATTGTGCAAAATAAGCCTTTCACGAGCCTTAGCGGAGCCCTTTTCCTTTTCCGCAAACAGTATTTCCTCCTCCCTTTGTGAAAGCGGGGGCGGGTAGCTTTGCGGAGTGTTAATTCCAAGAATAAAGTGAACAAAGCTTGAAAAGAGAGATAAAAGACCGTTTAACATGGTTTTCTCCTTGTTATGTATATAAAAAAATAATGTGCGGAGAATGAGTTATGGATATGAATCTTAAAGGAAACGCTATCATTGGTCAGTCGGGTGGTCCCACTACGGCGATAAACGCAACTCTTGCCGGCGTTGTAAGAGGCGCATTGGCAAACAAGAGCATAGGCAAGGTCTATGGTATGCGTAACGGTATAGAGGGACTTCTTGAACGTAGGATTATAGACCTCGGAGAGGCTCTTGGAAGCTCGGAAAGGCTTTATTCGCTTGAGCGTACGCCTGCGGCGGCGCTTGGCTCCTGCCGACTTAAGCTCCCAAGCTTTCAGTCGGGCTCGGATTCCGATATAGTCGTTTATGAAAAGATATTCCGAATTCTCTCGGAATATGACATAAGATACTTCTTTTATATCGGTGGCAACGATTCTATGGATACCGTTGCAAAAATTGCAAAATTTTCCGAATATTATGGATATAATATAAAGGTAATAGGAATTCCGAAAACTATTGATAACGACCTTTTATTTACCGATCACACCCCCGGCTACGGCTCTGCGGCAAAATACGTTGCAACCACTATGCAGGAGATAATTCGTGACTGTGCGGTTTATACAACCAAGGCGGTTACTATCGTTGAAATAATGGGACGTGATGCGGGCTGGCTTACCGCGGCTGCGGCGGTTGGCTCAATTATCAACGGCGAGGCGCCCGATTTGGTTTATTTACCCGAGCGTGCGTTTGATATGAATGATTTTTACGTTGCGGTTGAAAAAGCCTTTGAAAGGCATCCTAACGTGGTTATAGCGGTTTCGGAGGGTATTCGATTTGAGGATGGCAGATACGTTTGCGAGAGTATGCAAAGCAGTGCCACCGATATGTTTGGACATAAGCCTCTTTCGGGAGCAGCTAAAACGCTTGAGCTTGCCGTAAAGCTTAGATTTGGATGCAAGGTGCGCTCGGTCGAGCTTAATCTTCCGCAAAGATGTGCAGGACACCTTTTCTCAAAGACCGATATCGAGGAATCTGTTGCAATAGGCAGAGAGGCGGTTCGAGTTGCGGTTGAGGAGGGTGTAAGCGGAGATATGATGATATTTGAGCGTGCCTCTAATAATCCGTATTTTTGCACCGTTGGACACAAAAAGGTGTCGAATATTGCAAATATGGTAAAGCGTGTGCCAGATGAATACATAAACGCAGAGGGGAATTTTGTTACTAAGGAATGCTGTGAGTACATTCTTCCTCTTATTGAGGGCGAGGATGCGCCAAGCTATTATAAGGGGATTCCAAACTATATAATATTGTAAAATATTTTGTGTGGATGACACTTAACTTTATTTTAAAGTGATTTTATCGATGTGCACAAAGAGGCTCCCTTGTGTAAAGGGAGCTGGCGCCGAAGGCGACTGAGGGATTGTTTTTATGAATTTTTGCGTTTTTAACCAACCAATCCCTCCGTCATTTTCTTGCGAAAATGCCACCTCCCTTTACACAAGGGAGGCTTTTGAATTGCGCAGTTTGGTTGTTTTGCTATAGCTTGAAAATGTGTTATAAGTAATTTGTACCGAGAATTGATTTTCTCGGTATTTTTTTGCTTTTTCTTGGGAATGATATTTATATATAATATAAATGTAGAAAAGGGAGCAAAAATGACACAAAAGAGGCTCTTTGATGATTATAACGAAAACGTAGCTCTTATCGATAGGCTTTTGGCGGTAAACGGTAGCTTTGATATGCTTTCAAAAACTATAACGCTTAACGATGGTGAGCTTACGCTTTACTTTATAGACGGCTTTGCAAAGGACACGGTTTTACAAAAGCTGATGATGCATATTCTTTCAACTAAGAAGCTAAAGGTATGCGCACGTGATTTTATGGAAACGACTCTGCCGTACATTGAAACCGACGTAACCGACGACGTTGAGCGTATGATATTTACGGTTATGTCGGGAGGCACGCTTATTCTTGGCAGTAGCTTTGGCTCTGAGGCTTTGCTTGTTGATTCACGCACCTATCCCGCAAGGGAAACCTCCGAGCCCGAGGGCGACCGTGTTATGCGAGGCTCGCGTGACGGATTTGTTGAAACTCTTATTTTTAACACCGCGCTTATACGGCGTAGGGTTCGCAATCCCGCACTTTCTATGAAATATTTTAAAATAGGAAGTGATTCGGGTAGCGACGTCGTGCTTTGCTATATGTCGGATAGGGCAGATATGCAATACGTGGGATGGCTATCTAAAAGACTGTCGGAAATAAAAACCGATTCTCTGACGATGGGGCACGAATCGCTAAAGGAGTGCTTAATAAGGCAAAAATGGTACAATCCCTTTCCAAAGATACGAACAACCGAGCGCCCCGATGCGGCGGTGGCTCAGCTTTTGGAGGGGAGCGTGCTTGTTATAGTTGATAACAGTCCGCAGGTAATGGTGCTGCCGTCAACTATATTCGATTTTATGCAGGAGTCAAACGATTACTATTTTCCGCCGCTCACGGGAACTTATATTCGTTTGGTACGGTATATCGTTTTCTTTTTAACATTGGTTCTTACACCAACGTGGCTATTGCTATTAGAGCATCCAACGTTTATTCCTGAGTGGTTAGAGTTTATAGTTCCTAGGGAAACGGGACGTCTACCAATACTTGTTCAGGTATTATTGGTTGAATTTATCATCGACGCTTTGCGCCTTGCTTCGCTTAATACACCGAATATGTTAAATAATTCGTTGTCGGTTGTTGGAGGACTCATTCTTGGGGACTTTGCGGTTAGCATCGGATGGCTTATTCCGGAGGTAATACTTTATATGGCATTTGCGGCAATAGCTAATTTTACGCAGAGAAGCTACGAGCTTGGATACGCAATAAAATTCTTGCGAATATTGCTTCTTGTTTTGACGTCGTTGTTTGGAATATGGGGATATTCTGCGGGATTTGTAATAATAACTGCTTTGATAGCGACAAATTCAACTGTGAACGGAAAAAGAAATTATTTATATCCGCTTATTCCTTTTAAGCCTAAGGCGTTAAAAACTCTGCTGTTGAGAACTAAAAAGAATGACTTTCATTGACGGTTATTGAAAAAATATAGGAAAGAGGCTTGACAAAACAGCCTCTTTTTTATATAATTTTATTGTATTTTACCGTATTTTTGAGTGAAAAAATGCACATATAAAATTTGTGAAAAGATGATGAAAAAATATCCAAAAGTTTGTGAAAAATATACAAAAGAAAAAATAAGAAAATCTATTTACAAATGGTAAAACATATGGTATAATATTCTTTGCTTGGCGTGCGATGAAGCGAAAGGTTGCTGTCGGGATGACGTCCGATAGGGAATTTTCGCAGAGTATGCCCGTTAAACGGGCGAAGCAGATCCTTAAAAATGAGAGTGTCGGTTTCCTTTGAAACGATTTTACCGAAGAATTCAACCGCGGTGCTTTGGTTGAAAATTCGGATTTTTAAATGGTGGCAAAGAAAACACGCGGCACTGTTTTGAGGAAATGCGCCCCTGATGCGGTTCGCAAAACACGTACATCTAATATATATACGTGTGCACGCGAATGCGCAAATACTTATAGGAGGAACAAACAGGTGGCAGTCAAAGAGAAAATCAGAGTAAGACTCAAGAGCTACGATCACACGCTCATCGATGCAGCAGCAGAGAAGATCGTTGAGGTAGCAAAGCGCAATGGCGCAACAGTTTCCGGTCCTATCCCGCTTCCTACCGACAAAGAAGTAGTTACTATTCTTCGTGCGGTACACAAGTACAAGGATAGCCGTGAGCAGTTCGAGATGCGTACACACAAGAGACTCATCGACATCATCAAGCCCTCTCAGAAGGTTGTTGATGCGCTCATGAGTGTAGAGCTTCCCGCAGGCGTGGAAATCGAAGTTAAGGTTTAAGTCAAGCACTTCGAAATTAACAAACAAAGATAACAGCCGGTGCTAAAAGCACGACGGTAACTTTGGAAAATCATGTTGGCGCAAATAAATTTGCAGTCAACCAATAATTTAACAAAGGAGAGAAAACATGAAAAAAGGAATTATCGGAAAGAAGATCGGTATGACTCAGATCTTCGACGAAATCGGAAACGTTATTCCGGTTACCGTAATCCAAGCAGGTCCTTGTGTGGTAACACAGAAGAAGACTGTTGAAACTGATGGCTACAACGCTGTTCAGTTAGGCTTTGGTTCCGTTAAGGAAAAGCACCTCACCAAAGCAGAAGTAGGACACTTCAAAAAGGCAAACGTAGAGTTCAAGAAGCACCTCAAGGAGTTCAGACTTGACGATGTTTCGGCAATCAACGTAGGCGACGTTATTTCAGCCGATACCTTCGCAGCAGGCGAAAAGGTCGACGTTACGGGAATGACGAAGGGACGTGGATACACCGGATGCGTTAAGAGATGGAACCACAGAATTCT
>JAZRAJ010000052.1:0-48348 GCA_045634485.1 Eubacteriales bacterium
TCCCCGCATAAAAAACATAAAATCTCACAATCCCCCTTTTTCTTTGGCACAAGAGGCGCAAAGAAAAAGCTTGGCAAAAAGAAAACGCCGTTTTTATGGGCTCTGCCCAAACCCGTTCGCTTTTTGAAAAAAGCGAAACCAAAAACTTCCCACTTGGGTGTGGTGCGAACATAGTGCTCTCAACCGTCGAGCGCACAAATTATGGCAAAAAATAAAACCCATTTTCAAAGTTTTTTGAAAGATGGGGTTTCGGGGGAGGAAAACTTTTTTCAAAAAAAGATATCTTCCCCGCATAAAAAACATAAAATCTCACAATCCCCCTTTTTCTTTGGCACAAGAGGCGCAAAGAAAAAGCTTGGCAAAAAGAAAACGCCGTTTTTATGGGGCTACTCGCCCCAAACCCTCGCAAGTTTTTTGTAAAAAACTTGACTAAAAACTTGCTACGTGGGTGCGGTGCGAACATAGTGCGTTCATCGGTCAAGCGCACGAAATGATGATAAAAAAATAAAATCTCCTTAGTTTCAAAGTTTTTGAAAGAAAGGGGGTGTGGGGGAAAGAAAAGCTTTTTTTTAAAAATTTTCTTTCCCCCACGTAAAAAACAAACTATAAATCAATCAAACGTTATCTCATAGAGAGTAGCCACAGGTTGAGTTGAGCAAGCGGCAATATAGAGCTTACCGTCTACGATACTAACACTTTCAGGCTCAAATTTACCGGGGATATCGACAGTAACAAAGGCAAGAGTGTTTCCGTACCAATCAAAAAATCCAAGATAAGCATTATAAACACCGGTTTCAACCGTTTCAAACACAAGTGAATATATAAAGGTATCATCACACGCCGTTCCTTGCGAGGTCAAATCTAAATCGCCATACAAGGTTTTTAACTGACTCTTTAAATAAACGCCGGTATAATTAAAGGACTCATCATAAATTCTGTAGCTTGCGGCAACATATTTGTGACGCTCGGGAGAGTAGGAAAATCTTGCCGTACTGTGAGAAAGAGTAAGGCTCTCGATAAATTCCAATGTCGTACCGTCGTACACCCAAACGGTCGTGCCGTTTCCAACGTAAAGTCTGTCGGTGTAAGGATTGTACGTTGCGTCATTTGAGTGTTCCATGTATCTCGGCTCGGAATAAATAAGCTCGCCCGTTATTACATTTTGTCTGCCAATAACGGCGATTTCCTCGTTTTTACTAATAAATACTTGATAGTAAATTTCTCCGTTAAAGCAACCGCCTTGACGACGGTAAATTCTTGGGTCGGCATCGGCTGCGCCATAGCGCTCGTTGTTAAGCGTATAGGTTGCAGTGCCGTGAGCATTAAGGTGTGTACCCAAGGAAAGGTTATAATGAATAGAGGTCTTGTCGCCCTCTCGTTTAACGTTTATATTCTCATCAAGAAGAACAAATTCGCCGCCGTTAGCCGATAATTTCGAGGTTTTTAAATAATTATCGCAAAAATACTTTGCCGCCTCGTAAAGAAAAGCCTCATTCGATGCGGCTATAACTATCTTTTTGTTAACCGTTTTAATTGCGTACTCGTCCTCGGCGAGTGTGGATTTAAGCGCTATGCTCTCTTCTCTACCCGTATCTCCAATAAGAATTTCAAACGGTGTATCTGCGCCCTCGCTAAGCGAGAGCCCGCTTATCGCCTCAAAATCAAGCTGAATTTTATCCCGCGCATACAAGACCTCAAGGCTTGCATCCGCAGGCATAATTATGGTTGCGGAATACTCGCTTGTAGCAAGTGGTATTCCCGTTTTTTCGTCAACGTAATCAGAGTTATAATATTTCCCGCACTGACAGGTGTACGCGGTGTAGCCCTTTGTAAGATACGTAGGCTCAACCTTTGCCGTTGCATAGGAATGAGCGTGAGTGTTGTACTTTACATTCGAGGCAAAATACATCTCAACGTACACGGGATAATGGTTGGAATACTGATCTCCGCTTCTTTCCTGTGATACGTCAAACGACGAAACCACAAAATCCCCCTTGGTTACCAAGCAATGGTCGATTCTACCGCCACCGGTTATAGTATTTTTATCGGTTGTAAGCTCGGCTATCGCTCTTGAATCCTCGGTTCCTATCAAGGCAAAATACTTATATCCATCATCGTTTTTATTAATCGGGTCAACGTTCATATCGCCCGTAAAGTAGGTTGGAAGCTCTCCGTGCTTAGCGTAGACCTTCTCATTTACAAGGCTTACCAATATTTGAACCTGACGAAGATTTATCGAGGGCGTTGTGTTAAGATGCGTATTAACATGAACGAATTTAACACCGTCACTCTTGCGCTCAAGCACAACGAAGGTCATAATACGCACGTACTTGCTTTCCTCAAGCTTTGTGTTAACAACCTCGGGAGTTTCGGATAGCCAATAGGTTCCACTGTCAATAAGGTTAAACTTGCTCCTTCTGTAAAGAATGGCGCTTGCCTCGTTATCGTTTTGTTCTCTTGAAACCTCATCTCCGTATCTCTGCTCGCCTACTATCTCGTATTCATCGCCAAGACCGTCCTTTAAGGCGTTCAACCATTTTAGGTGCGTTTCCTGCGTGCCGATGGTATCGGGCATATATTTTTTTATATCGTTAATAGTATTAGTCTTGCGCTCAGCCGAGGGAGAACCGTTTTTAAGATTATACGTCATAACCTTAAGAACCTCGCCAAAATCATCGTTGGCTCCAATATTATCCTCAACCTTTAGCATAGGCACAACGCCAAGATAGGTGCTTGAAAGATTTGTTCCGCCGTCGGAAATATCTCCGTTGTAATCACACTCGTGAACGAAATGAGTGTATTCACTGTTGGGGTTGCGAAGCGTCCAAAGTCCGTTTCCGTTGTGAGCCTCCAAATAGCTCGTGCTAATCCAAGCACCGCTTGCTCTTGCATAGTCGCTAACGTTCTTTGCTCTTATCGATTGCTCAAGAGCGTTTACGTCTAAGTAGGAGGCTAAGGAAACCTTATCCTTATCGTTGCCAACGAGCAACGAGTCCTTAATTATCGTTTTTTCAAGCTCGCTAAACGCAGTAGCGTAGAAGCTTTCGTTAAGCCAGCTGCGTATCTCGCTCGACTCGTAATCGTTGCTATCATCATCGTAGCGCTTATTTGCAATTATGCTCTCGCAAAGCAAGGTAAGGCTTCTGCCGTTTTCGTAAATAACTCTCCATTTTAAGGGCTCAACCTTAAAATAGTAAACGGTTTTACTCGTTATTTCAGCATCTGTTGAGAACTTATATCCGCTCTCGTATGGCGTTGCCGTTACCATTGCGTAGTAAGCACCGTCACTGCCAAGGAAATATCCACGGCTATCGGCGGTGTCGCTTACCGTAACGTAGCGATCCTTTACGGTTTGCGGATATTCTCCGAAGTAAACTATATCTCCCTCACGCTTATAAATATTTTGGAAGCCACAGGTATCGCAGACGCCGTTTACAAAATTATGCGTGTGAGTTGTGTTTACGCTTACGATTATCCTACCGATAGTCGCATCGCTCGTTGGCACTCCCTCTGCCGTTATGGTAGAGAAATTACTTGAAGCATATCTAAGCGTAAACGTTGGGTTGTTAACCTTTAATACAGCCGTTCCGTTTGGCGTATTGGCTTGCTTAAAGGCTATATCAACGGTTATATCAACTGTTGAATAGTTGGTAACTGTTATCTTACCGCTATTGTCGGTCCAATCGGGGGTAACGCCGTCCTGCTTATAGCTGTGATTGGAGGGATTCCACGTTGAATTTTTTTCATCGTAGGTAAAGGAAATATCGTCCCACACTATATCAAGCGTTATAATTTGACCGTCACTTGCAAATATATGCACCGATAGGCTTGACGCCACAAGGGTTGCCACCATAATTATTGCAAGAGCTAATGGAATAACCGACTTAAATGTCTTTTTCATAAAATCTTCCTCGATTTAAGGTCAATCCTCTTTTTTCTTTTTAATAATCGCTACACAAGATAAGATAGCCACCGGCAAGGTAATTCCCGCCGCAATCGCAGAGCCACATCCGTCTCCGCCATCGCCTGTTTCCGAGGAGCTTTCCGAGCCGTCAAGACCACCGCCAACGTTAAGGTTAAGCGTTACAAGCTCGCAGGTTTTGTTGTTAAGGAATTTAACTACGTAGGTCACGGTGTGCGCTCCGTTTGTAAGAGCCGCAGTATCCGCCTCAATGTCAAAGAGCTTTGCCTTCTCTCCCGCCTTTTTCTTTGCCTCGGCGTTAGGCTCCTTGGGTACAACGCCCCAAATTGCATTTTCGGCATCGCCGTCAAAATAATATCCAAATTCCTTTATGTAGCTTGAAAATCCTGCAAAGCCCTCAATTCCAAGCTTCTGACCTGCAGAAATCTCGAAGGTATCAACCGCCTTTATCTTTGTGCCGTCAAGAGTGTACTTGCTAATACCGCTACCGATATGCTCCTTAACCTTCTTTATATCGGCGTTTATAGCATACTTATTGGGAGTAACCTTTACCTCGGTTTCAACCTTTTCGGGAACCTTGGTTGCAGGTGCGGTGGATGTCATCTGGTATATCGGGCTCTGTGCGTTAACGCTTATGTAGCCGGTTTTACCGTTGTATTTTGCCTCAAAGCAATCCTTGCTAAGTATCTTCGTTACCTCAAAGGCAGTACCTGTGGGAATCGTTTCATAATTGCTACTATTGCTAAGGCTCGTATCGGGATAGAGATACTTATTTGTTTCGCTTATCCAAATACCCGTGCTTGGGTTTGCGCCCGAATAGTCAACTGTTGCAGCGTTTGCAACGGTCTTATAAGGCAACGAGCCAAAGCCTCTTAACGAGGAATCATTTCTCGAATAGCTCTTGCAGAAAACGCCACCACCCTCGGAGTTATATCCACTCTTGCTGGTATTTCCCTCAATGGTGTAAACCGTTCCGTCCTTATAATATCTTACTATACCTATATGCGAGGTTTCGCCCCTGGAATTCTTAAAGAATATAAGGTCGCCCGATTTAGGCGTGTAATCACTGCTTACATCATGACCGTATCCACACTGCTTTAAATTGTTATACCAGCTGGGGCAACCGATTTCTCGCCAAATGTAATTTTTGTCGCCCATATTCTTTCTGCACCAGTCGCTAAACGAATTTTGATTAGTGCAACGAGATTGAAGCAAGCACCACGAAACATAATTTGCACACCACGGATTGCTTGCGCCACCGTAGCCTGCTCCCCAGTTACCCATATTCCAATTGTACTCGGTGTAGTTGTTACCACCACCCTGCGTTCCGCTAAATCCTGCCTCACTCGTTCCCTCAACGTATCCAACCTGAGAGAGAGCAACCGCCAAAACGTCGGTAACACCGTCGCCCGTAAGCTCTATTTGGGTTAAATTTTTATAAAATTTTGAATTTTTATATGCACTTGAAACGTCGTTAGTACCCTTTCTGTAGGTTACGGTTTCCGCCGATGCAGAAACTGTAAAACCCGAAACCACCGTCAAAGAGCAAAGCAAAGCTGACAAAATTTGTATCACTCTTTTTTTCATATTTTTACCTCTTTTTCTTTAATTTGTCCATACAAGAAAATTATACCATAAAAATAGTTGAAAAGTCAACAAAATTGAACGACTACAAAAAATCTTTGTTAATTTACGCTAATTTGCTAACGAGGTTTTTATTTAATATGCGAGCATAGTGGGCTTGAATGTTGTTTTGGTTAGATTTTATACAGGCGGGGCTGCGTCATTTAGCGCAGAACAAAAACACACGAAATAAAATTAAATAAAAATTAGCTTTAATAGTGAAAACAAGCATGGTTAAAGCTATTTTTGTAGGAATTTTCGAGAAAAATCTTTCAAATTCCATTTTTATGTGTGTTTTTTAGCCGCGCTTTGGCCCTCTGGCGTACCGTTGTACGCCGACGAGAACCAAATCACAACTTCTGCATCTGAATGACTCAGCACCGCTTAAAAGCATATAATTCATAATACCACTTTTGCATTATTAGGGAGAACCCCCGACGAGGGTTCTCCCTCTTCCTTTGCTTTGCAAAGGAATTCACCCTCTCCTGCGTTTTTAGAAGGATAAAATGGGGCTACTCGCCCCAAACCCTCGC
This sequence comes from Eubacteriales bacterium, assembly GCA_045634485.1. Classification (GTDB taxonomy): domain Bacteria; phylum Bacillota; class Clostridia; order Oscillospirales; family CAG-272; genus HGM12713. The sequence continues at coordinate 6,079 of JAZRAJ010000052.1, forward strand.
AAGTTTTTTGAAAAAAACTTGACTAAAAACTTTCACACTTTGGTGCAGTGCAAACATTGTGCGTTTAAGCGTTGAACGCAGTAATTACGGCAAAAAAATAAAACCCCAGTTGCAAAGTTCTTGAAGGTTGGGGGTTCAGGGGAAGGAAAGCTTCTTTTAAGAAGTTTCCTTCCCCCGCATAATAAAAAACAATAAAAAAATTCAATTCACAACAGTATCATCAAAGGAGAAAAGACGCTCGACCTCACGGCGCAAAAGAGGATAGGAGTCAAGATTAGGATCACGCTCAATAAGAGCCCTTGCCTCGGAAAAGGCAATAGTGAGAAGCCCTACATCCTCGCAAAGCTCGGCAAGACGAAGACTTACGCCTCCGCTTTGACGAAAATGCGACTCTCCACGCTTAGCAAGAAAATCTCCCGGTCCTCGCATAGCAAGATCCTTTTCGGCAATATGGTAGCCGTCGTGAGAATTCTTAACGGTCATAAGTCGCTCACGTGATTTGCCGTTCTTTTTTATAGAATCCGAAACGAATACGCAATAAGCCTTACGCGCCCCTCTGCCAACCCGTCCGCGAAGCTGATGAAGCTGAGAAAGTCCAAAGCGCTCGGCATTTTCAACTATCATAAGCGAGGCGTTGGGAACATTTACGCCAACTTCGATAACCGTAGTCGAAACCAAAATATCGGTTTTACCCGCTACGAAGCGAGCCATTTTTTCCTCCTTCTCCTTAGGCTTAAGCTTGCCGTGAAGAAAATCCACGCAAAGGTCGGGAAATTCCTCGGAAAGCTCCTCCGAAAAAGCGATAGCCGACTTTAGTGTTTTAGGCTTGCCATCGTCAATAAGCCTACCGTCAACGCTAACCTGCTCGATTAAAAGATTACTCTCCTCCTCGCTCTCGTCAACCGCAGGGCAAACGACGTAGACCTGACCGCCCGACTCAACCTGCTTACGAATAAATCCGTTTAAGCGTGCGCGATAGCTCTCGTCGACAACAAAGGTGTCAACCGCCTGCCTACCCGAGGGTATCTCGTCTATCATAGATATGTCAAGGTCGCCGTAAAGCGCAAGCGCCAAGGAGCGTGGAATAGGAGTTGCACTCATAACAAGGGTATGCGAGAGCGGATTTTTTCGTGCAAGCGACGATCTCTGCACTACTCCGAAGCGATGCTGCTCGTCTATTACAGAAAGTGCCAGAGAGGAAAATTCAACCCCCTCCGAGAGTATTGCGTGCGTGCCTATAACTATATCGGTTCTGTTTTTTGAATCATCCTTTAGCGATGCGTATATCCTACGCTTTTCCGCCGCCGTGGTTGCGCCAAGCAAAAGCTCGCATTTTATACCGAGCGACGAAAAAATCTCACGGAGTGAAAGATAATGCTGACGCGCAAGTATTTCAGTTGGCGCAAGAAGTGCCGCCTGATGTCCGCTTTGAACGGCAAAAAGCATAGCCGCCGCGGCGCACACGGTTTTTCCGCATCCAACGTCGCCAATAACTATTCGGCTCATAGCGGTATTCTTTTTCATATCCCGCTCTATCTCGCCAATAACCCTTGCCTGAGCAGAGGTAAGCGAGTACGGCAAAAGCCTTAGCAACTCGTTTATATTGCTATTGTTGCAAGGATACGCCGCCGAGCGAGCGCCAAGCGCACCAACTATAGAAATTCCAAGCGCAAAGTTAAAAAGCTCGTCAAAAACAAGTCGCCTTTTAGCCGCCGCAAGAGATGCAAAGCTCTCGGGAAAATGTATATTCTTTAGCGCAAAGGAGCGCATACAAAGCTTATGCTTTAGGCGAATATCCTCGGGAAGCGTGTCAAGTGCATCACGGTCACAAGCCGCAAGCACGAGCGCCGAGCGCACGTCCTTTGCAATCTGCTTTTGAGATATCTTGCCCGTGGCACTGTAAACAGGAATAAGTGAGGGTAACTCGGTGCTTTCGGTATACGGCTCGTAGACGGGAGAGCTTAAGGTTACCCCTCTCATACTTTTGTCAAGTCTGCCGTAAAATCTAAAGGTCGAGCCGAGAGAAAATGTGCTTCGCACGTAATCCTGATTAAAGAAAACCACCTCGCAGTAAGCACTGTCGTCGTACGCTCTAAACTTCGTAACGGTTTTATTTCCCTTTAGGCGTGCAGTTTTCGGAGCCGTGGCAACCGTTAAAACGAATGCGTGCTTCTCGTAATCGTCAACCTCGGAAAGAAGCCTTATATCTCCCCTATTCTCGTATCCTCGGGGATAATGCGCAAGTAAATCCGAAACGGTGCTTATACCAAGAGATGCGTACGCCTTCGCTCGCACCTCGCCAACACCGTATAATTTTTTAATATCGGTATCAATATAGCTCATACTATCCCCCTTTTTATAATTATATAATATATTATACAACATAGCTTAAAGAGGTGTCAATAGCTTTAGGTGGCTTTAAATCCAAAGCAGAGGAATTATTTTTGTTAAAAATTCACTAAATTTATTTAAATAATTTTTTTGTTGTTGACAATCGACTCAATTTGAGGTATAATATATTAGAATATGTAATTATACCTAAATGGAGGTTATGATGAAAAAAATATTAGCACTTCTCCTTGCAGGACTTTTAACTCTTAGCATTGTTTCCTGCGGAGATAAAAAAGAAGATGATGATAACGATAACGAAAAGGAAACCTCGGTTGTAGATTTAAACTACATCGAAGAATCTACGGGAAAGGGTAAGTTTAAGTACGATCTCGTTGACGGTGAATACGTAATTACCAAGTACGAGCCCTACTCGGTTACCGCCGCAGATATTACACTTCCAAGCGAGATAAACGGCAGAGATATCATTGGTATCGCCGCTAATGCATTCAAGGAGGCGGCAAGCACCATTAAGAGCGTTACCGTTCCCTCATCCTATACGTCCATCGGCGAGTACGCATTCTACGATTGCGACGCTCTCGTTTCGGTAAGCCTTCCCGACACTCTTACGGAAATCGGCAATAGCGCATTTGAAAGCTGCGACGTTCTCTCAAGCTTCAAGATGCCTGCAGGCGTTAAGGTAATTTCTCAGTATGCGTTTAAGGATTGTAAGTCGTTAAAGGCTCTCGACCTTTCAAACGTAACCGAAATCAAGAAGGGTGCGTTCCTTAACTGCTCCGCTCTTGAAAGCCTTACCGTTTCCGACAAGATTGAATACGCTACTAAGGAAGCATTCTACGGATGCGATGCACTTGTATACAACGTAGAGGCAGACCTTAAGTATCTCGGCAACGATGCAAACAAAACTGTTCTTCTGGTTGCTTCTAAGTCGCTTAACATCGACGAGTGCGTGGTTAGTAAAACCACTAAGGTTATCGCAGATGCTGCATTCAACAATTGCGAATATCTTACTAAGATAACTCTTTCCGATTCTGTTAAGGTAATCAACGGAATATCCTTTGTAGGCTGCCCCGAGCTTAAGTACAACAAGAGCGAAAACGGACTTTACCTTGGAAGCGAGGCTAACCCTTACTTGGCTCTTATCGAGATTGACATCTCCTCCGTTGAGGACTTCAAGCTTAACAAGGATACAAAGATAATTGCCGCTACCGCATTTGCTAAATGCACTGCTCTTGAGGATATCGGCTTTAGCGGAACAGAGGCAGAGTGGAATTCAATTATTAAATCCGCAGATTGGAACGGCGACCTTACGGTTAACGTTACCTGCTCGGATAAGGTAATTACCGTTCTCGGCTAATTAAAGTTAATAAATATCAAAAGGGAGAATCCAAACGGGTTCTCCCTTATTTTACGTATTTTACAACTAATAATAAATATTCTTTATGTTAAAATATTATTTTTAAATTACCTCAACGCCTCTATAAGCTTATAAAGCACAGGCTCGAATGCCGAGCCGTACCAATGGTTTTCGTGCTTTTGAGTTTCCTTAATGCACTCAACGCAGAAATCTGCGGCGATGCTTGCACTATCGTAAACGCTCTTGCCGTTCATAAGCGCACCCACGAATGCAGAAGCATAAATATCTCCCGTACCGTGTGAGCCCTTAGGCATCCTCTCATGCTCGTAATAGGAATACTCGCCGTTAACAAGGCAAACCACGCCGGTGTAGCCCTCTCTGTAGGAAATACCTGTAAGAATAACGTTCTTGCAACCAATCTTGCAAAGCTTTTCCAAAAGAGCATCGATATACGCTCTATCGTACTCGGTCTTATATTCAACACCTGTCATAAAAGCCGCCTCGGTAATATTGGGAATAACGTAATCCGCAGCAGCGCAAAGCCTTGACATAGCCTTTACAAATGCCATATCAAATCCGGGGTAAAGCGAGCCGTTGTCCGCCATAGCGGGGTCAACCACCTTAACACATCCCTCGCCCGACACGGTGTCAAAAATATTCTTTACGTAATCTATCTGCTTCTCGCTTCCGAGATAGCCTGTGTAAATTGCGTCAAAGGTAATATTTTCCTTCTTCCAATGTGCGCAAATATCGGGCATATCGTCGGTAAGGTCACGGAAGGTGTAGCCCTTAAAACCTGCGGTGTGCGTTGAAAGCACTGCCGACGGAAGAACTGCCGCCTCAACTCCGCACGCCGAAATTATAGGCAATGCAACGGTAAGCGAGCATTGTCCAACGCAGGAAATATCCTGAACTGTAAGAATTTTCTTGTAAGACATAAAAAACCTCTTTACTTTTTTATTTTTTTATATTATAATCTATATGTGGCTTTATGTAAATAATCAAATACGGAGTTTTTTATAATACCAGATGAACAAATCAAACAAAAAATATTATTCTATTTATCTTGACGTAAAATCAAAAATTCTGCAGGGCAACTTTAAGGCGGGCGAAAAGCTCCCCTCCAAGCGAGTTATGGCAGACAAAATGGGCTGCAGCATCGTAACGGTTGAAAGCGCCTACGCTATGCTTGAGGAGGAGGGCTATATTCGCACGCGCGAGCGAAGCGGATACTTCGTTGAGGGCATAGACCTCTCGCTTGGCGCAATACCGAGCGCAAAGCGTGCCCCCCTCCCCCACATAAAGGAAAGCCGCGCTATACCACCCGAGCGCGACTTTGAATATTCACTTTGGTTTAAAACAATAAGAAGGGTCATATCCGAGCGAGGCGAGGAGCTTTTTGTAAAAGCTCCGTCAAAGGGGTGTGCCATTCTTCGCAACGCAATATCCGACTATCTCTACCGCTATCGTGGAATGAGCGCCGACCCGCACCGCATAATTATAGGCTCGGGCTCGGAGCAGCTATACGAAATTGCCTTAAAGATACTTGGCAGAGATAAGATTTACGGAATAGAGGACCCCTGCTACGAGCAAATCAAAGCCGTTTACCTTGGTATGGGAGCAAAGATATGCCCCTTAAAATTTACCGAGGATGGAATTGACAGTGACGAGCTTTTAAAAAAGCAATTCGATGTATTGCACGTTACGCCCTTTCACAGCTATCCATCGGGAATAACCACTCCCATTAGCAAGCGCTACGAATATTTAAAATGGGCGCAGACGAATAACCGCTATATAATTGAGGATGATTTTGACAGTGAATTTTTCATTCCCGGAAATCCGATAGAGCCACTTTACTCGCTTGATAGCTCGCACTCGGTAATCTACATCAACACCTTTTCAAAAAGCCTTTCGCCCTCGATGCGAATGGGATATATGATACTCCCCGATGCGCTTATTCCCGCCTACGATGAAATTTTAGGCAGGCTCTCCTGCTCGGTTCCCGTGCTTGACCAATACGTGCTTGCCGAATTTATAAGCAGTGGAAGCTTTGAGCGCCACCTAAACCGTATGCGCAGAAAAATTAAATCTCAGTAAAAAGTCCTTGAAGCTCGGTAAGCGAGGAAACAACGGTTACGTCGTCGCCGCAATCCTCAAAGCGCTCTCTGCTTTGGTGTCCCGCGCAAACGATATAGCAATCTGCTAAGAGTGCCCTTGCGGTTTCGATATCGTGCACGGTGTCGCCTATAAACATAACCCTATCGTTAGGGTGGCGCTCACGCCATTTTTTGGCAAGCTCAAGCTTTGAGGCGGCATAGATATCTCCAATACCCATTATTTCCTCAAAGTAGCCTTTTATCCCAAAATCCTCAATCTGCTTTTTAAGCGATTCTATCTCGGATGCAGATAAAACGCATTGCTTCATTCCCGCTTTTGAAAAAAGGCTTAGGGTTGGAATAACGTCGGGGTAAATTTTTGCCATATCAAAATTCGAAAAATAAATGTCAATCCACTCGGGCGCAAGCACCTCGAAGGGCGTTTTTTCAAAATCAAAGCCTACTCTTTGATAATAGTCCTTTATAGGAAAATCAAATTTCAAGCAATATTCATCACGCTCTATACGTCTATCCATTCCGTGAGCCTTAAACAACTCGTTTATTGCGTATATTCCAAGCTCAACGTCATCAAGTATAGTTCCGTTAAAATCCCAAATACAGTAATTATATTTCATATATTTTATCTATCTCCTAAATAAGGCTGCCTAAAATTTACATTCAGGCAGCCTCTTTTATTATCTTATTTCTTTTCCTCGGTTACGATAATTTTGCTATTGGTAAGCCACTTAGTGTAGTAAGCAAAAACGCCACCGTCAGCAAATATTGCCTTAACCTCCTCGCTTGCCGCTACCGTATCAAGCTCTGCAAGCGCCGCATCAAGCTCCTCAGCGTTCTTTGCCGCTACAATCTTATCGTATATCGGCTTAGAAAGCTCTGCAACCTTTGCCATTGCGCTAATGTGAGCGCTCTGACCGTAAAGGCTATATCCAAACAAAAGGTCTAATTTTGCATCGCCGTTCTGCGCAAGAATTCTCTCTGATCTTGCAGGATCGTCATCAACCGTTGAATAAACCTCAGCAGTGTTACCTATCTTGTAGGGGTCTATGTTGTAGATGTATCTATCATCCTTATTCTGCTTTTGAATTACTCTGTAGGGCTGGTCGTTCTTATCGAGAACGTTGGAATTGGTCCAAACGTAGTTCTCACCCTCAACACCGTGTGCGAGAATATTTATAAGCTCCTCGTTGGTGTAAAGCTCTGCAAGAATCTTTGAGCTTGAGGGCATGCTCGACGTCTTTGCGGCAATAGCAATTGCATTCTCGTAGAATGCCTCGGTTGTAAGCTTGGGAGCCTCAACAACCATAATCTCGTAATCGTCGCTATACTCGTCGATAACCTCAAGTCCGCCCTTGATATAACCAACCGCAAAGGGCTTATCTGCATCTGCCTCGGTTGCGTAGTAGCCGTTAAAATCGTAGCTCTTAAGCGTCTTAATCTGCGCCGCCACGGTACCGTTACCGTTATCAACGCTTGCGTTTAAGGTGCCCATAGCAGGGTATGCGTTCTGCTTACCGTAGGTCCACTTAGAATCGTACGTGCCTGCGATAATCGAGAAATCGTTGCTTGCATATCCCTTAGCATCGCTTCCAAAGAACTTTACGTTTTCAAAGGAGAGAACTCCCTCGGTTGAGTAAAGCGGAACATAATCGGGATAATAGCCCTTTACCAAAGAAAGAAGGTCTGCGCACTCGTCACTTGTGAGAGATACTATATCCTCTGCCTTATACTGAGTGGAGCTAAGCACGCTCTTGTTAACGAGCATATATGTATACTCGCCAACCTCACCGTTAACCGGCATCATATCGTACTTACCGTTAATCGTCTTTACGTTCTCGTAAAGAATAGAGCTGATACCGCCCTTAAGAGGGCTTGCGTTGTTGATAAGCTGTGAGGTGAAGTCACCAAGGTAGCCTGCAGCCTCATACTTCTTATATCTCTCGTATCCACTAAAGTAGAAAAGGTCAACCTGAAATTCCTCTGTGGGAGGATAATAGGTTGTGGGAAGACCGTTATCATCTGTATAAACAGGAGTTTCGGTTTCCTTAGCCTTATCCTTGCTAGCGTAATATTCCTTCATCTTTGCAAGGTTTTTCTCAAGAGTTGTATAATATTCATCCTCTGTGAAGTATTTAAGATCAAGCTTTATTTTGTAAGAGTTAACGATATCGTTAACGGCATTCTCAACGAGAAGCTCCTGCTCCGCGCTTACCTTATCCTCTGCCAAAATATACATTGTAAGGGTTACTGCGCCCTCGGAGGTTTTCGCTCCTATATCGTTCATAACCTCTTCCTTGCTCTTCTCTGCACAGCCCACGAACGAAGCAATTATCATAAGTGCGCAAAGCGCAAGAGAAAGAATTCTCTTTTTCATTATATTCCTCCTACCACTCGAAAAAATCGAGAACATATATTTATATTATTTTACTACAAAACCTGTAAAAAGTCAAGACCTTTACAGCACTTAATCCAAAAATCCGCGAAGATGTCTTGTTCTTTGAGGATGACGAAGCTTTCTTAACGCCTTAGCCTCTATCTGACGAATTCTCTCTCTCGTAATGTCGAATTCCTTACCAACCTCCTCAAGAGTTCTCGTTCTACCGTCGTAAAGACCGAAGCGAAGCTTGATAACGTGCTCCTCTCTGGGGGTAAGGGTGTGAAGCTCACGCTCGATAACCTCACGGAGAATTGTTGCCGCAACCGCATCCGAGGGAGAGGGTGTATCCTCATCGGGAATAAAGTCGCCAAGGTGGCTGTCCTCCTCCTCGCCGATAGGTGTTTCAAGCGACACGGGGTCCTGCGCTATCTTCATTATCTCTCTTACCTTCTCGGCGCTCATACCCATCTTCTCGCCAATCTCATCGGGAGTTGCCTCACGTCCAAGCTCCTGAAGCATCTGACGTGAATATCTTGAAACCTTATGTATAGTTTCAACCATATGAACGGGTATTCTTATGGTTCTTGCCTGGTCGGCAATTGCTCTGGTTATAGCCTGACGAATCCACCAGGTTGCGTAGGTTGAGAACTTATAGCCCTTGCTATAGTCAAACTTATCAACCGCCTTCATAAGACCAAGGTTACCCTCCTGAATAAGGTCAAGGAAGAACATTCCCTTACCAACGTATCTCTTTGCAATACTTACAACAAGACGGAGGTTGGATTCTACAAGCTCATTCTTTGCGGCACGCTTCTCCTCCTCGGTAGACTCTTCGTTGGTCATTACCTCTGCAAGAACCTTCTCTCTTTCGGGTGTGAGAAGCGGTACTCTGCCTATTTCCTTAAGGTACATTCTTACAGGGTCGTCAACGGCAAGTCCCTCCTGCTCAAGGATGCGCTCCATATTATCACTGTTGCTAAACGCCTCAACCTCGGACTCAATCTGACTCATCTCCGCAGAGGATACCTCATCCTCAACGAGATCTATGCCATTGTCCTCAAGAGTATCGTAAAAGCGATCAAGACCAATCTCCTCGGCAACCAAATCGTAATCCTTGTCGGAAAGCTTACCCTGCTTGCCCTTTTCGATTATCTCATCGATATCAACCTCGCCCTTTGCGTGTTCCATTTTTTCATTAACTGCCATTATTTTTCCTCCCATACAAAATTACTGTATATTTTTATTTTTCTTCTTTTTTAATTCTTCCTGCTTACGCTTAAGCTCGGCAAAGGGATCGCTTGACTCGGTCTTTTTTGCCGACTCGCCCTTTAGTCCCTCAATGCAGGACTCAAAGACGCTTCGATCGTTGCGCGCAAGCATTCTGCGGTCGACCTCAAGCTTTTCAATGCGTCCCATCTCCTCAACACTAAAGTATTGAGCCAAAAGTGCCTTTGAAAATCCGCCCTCACTGCCTTCAAGCTCGCAAAGGGCAATAAAAACTCGCTTGCCAAATTCGGTAACGAAGTCCTCTTCGCTAATATCAGCCCGCCCCTGCGCCGCATCTGCCCTAAACTCATCGTAAATAAGCATTAGCCCAAGGATTGCCTCCTCGTTTGCCGTAGCGCGTATATTTTTAGCGGCGTCGTTGTTAACTCTGTCGCCGATATGCTTAATAGAAAGCATTGCTTCCTTGCTCTGCGCGTTCCTTGCTTCCTTTTCCAAGCGGCGGCGTATACGCTCAACGTCGGACGAAAGCGACTCCGCGCTTATCTGTAGCAGCTCTGCCGCGCGGCGAACGTATATATCACGCTCGACCTTACTGTAAACGCCCGCAATAAGCGTGCATATCTCGCTTGAAGCCTTAACCTTTTCCTCAACGAGCGAAATATCGTGCGAGGATATTATCTTATCAACGTGGTAATCAAATCCCGTTTTACTGTCGCCAAGCAAGCGCCTAAAGCTTTCCGCACCGAATTTCTTTATGTACTCGTCGGGGTCCTTTGCGCCCGAGAGCTTTAATATTCTAACCTCAACTCCAACCTCTCCGAGAAGCCTTATCGCCTTCTGCGTTGCGTTTTGCCCTGCGTTATCGGAATCGTAGCAGATTATTACCTTTTTAGTGTATTTTGCAAATATTCTCGCCTGCTCGGAGGTAATTGCCGTTCCAAGCGTTGCAACGGCATTCTCAAAGCCCGCCTCGTGCAGAGCGATAACGTCCATATAGCCCTCGCACAGGAGCATATACTCCTCACAGTGCTTTTTGGCAAAATTTAAAGCAAAGAGGTTTCTACTCTTTTTAAATGCCGGGGTATCCGAAGTATTAAGATATTTCGGCTTTGAGTCGTCCATAACTCGTCCGCCGAACGCCACGATGTTCCCCGCCGTATCGATTATCGGAAAGATGACTCTGTTTCGGTAGTAGTCGTAGGAGCGACCTGTTTTTTGACTCTTGCCCGCCAAAAATCCTATCTGCATCTCCTCGTCGGTGTAGCCAAGCCTCTTAAGATGCGAGGTAAGCATTCCAAAATCGTTTGGCGAATATCCAAGTCCGAACCGCTTAACGGTTGACATACTGAGCTTACGCTTTTCGCAAAGATAACTAAGCGCCTCGGCTCCTATCTCCTTATCCATAAGGCATCCTCGAAAGAACTTTGCCGCCTCAAGATTCATAGCGTAAATTCGCTTACGTGAAACGCTCTGCTCGTTTGCATAGGAATTATCCTCGGGAATATTTATTCCCGCTCTTACCGCCAAATGCTCAAGTGCCTCTACGTAATCAAGGTTTTCAACCCTCATTATAAATGTTATCGCATCGCCTCCCGAGCCACATCCAAAGCAATAGCAGCTCTTGGTTGCAGGGAAAACCGTAAACGAAGGAGTTTTCTCATTATGAAATGGACACAGTCCCGAAAAATTCGAGCCCGCCCTCTTTAAGGTTACGTATGACCCTACTACGTCAACTATATCATTTCTAAATATAATCTCGTCAATTATCTCTCTCGGTATCATATTTTCTCCTCCTTCCCCATTTTTGCAACACTTAACATTACCAATATACGCAAAAAAAAGTCGATTTACTTTTTTTATTGCGAATTTTTTATTATTTTTTGTGGGGGAAGGGACTTTCTTAAAAGAAAGCTCCCTTCCCCCACACCCCCATCTTCAAAGAATTTCAAAAATAGGGGTATATTTGCGGTTTACATAGTGCGTTTGAATATTGTTTTACAAAAATTCAACGTGTCATCACAACACTTTGATTATTTGAATGGCTGTCAACACTACCGACCTTTTTTTTCAAAAAGGTAGCGAAAAATCCTTAACACAAACTAATTATTTCCGTTCACAAAATGTTAACAAATAAAAATGCAAAGCACACTTGACAAAAAATGCAAAGTTTGCTATACTAATTTTGCAAAGCGTGCTTTACAAAACACAGAAAGGAGCAAAAATGCGAACTAAAATTGCTCAATTACGAAAAGAAAGAAAAATATCACAAGAGGAGCTTGCGCAGGCGGTCGGCGTAACGAGGCAAACGATAACCTCGATCGAGGTCGAGAAATACACCGCTTCCCTTGTGCTTGCATACAAAATAGCGCAATATTTTGGAAAATCAATAGAAGAAGTCTTTGACTTTTCCGACACTTAATAAACATTTGAGGAGAAAATTATGGAGAACTTTAAAAAAACTCTGAAAAAAAGATTTATAACATATATGACATTAGCTATTTTACAATTTACCGTAACCGTTACTCTCGTTATTCTTAATGCTTTTGAAATATTACAGCCCGTAGCAACCTCTATGGGCACAGTTTACGGTGCATCTATGGGTGCTTGTGTAATGTTATTAATATATGCTATAAAAGCAAAGAATGCTTTAAAAAACGAAACAAAGCTTCAGCAACTATACGTAGCATCAACCGATGAAAGAATGCTTTTCATTGAAAAAAGCACTGCAAATCTTGCCACAAATATTTTCGTGGTGGTTTTAGGAATTGCGGCAATTATTTTTACGTATATAAACGAAACCATTTTCTATACGCTATTCTACGTGCTTATTTTCTATTTGATCATCACGGTTATATGTAACATATATTACAATAAAAAATATTAACTTAATATCAAAAGAGTGAGAACCCCCGACGAGGGTTCTCCATCTTTCTTTGCAAAGCAAAGAAATTCACTCTCTCCTGCGTTTTTAGAACGATAATAATGGGGCTACTCGCCCCAAACCCTCGCAAGCTTTTGAAAAAGCTTGACCAAAACTTTCAAACGCGGGTGCGGTGCGAACATTGTGCGCTCAACTGTCGAACGCACTATGTTAATCCAAAAACAAAACCCTGTTTGAAAGTTTTTGAAGGATAGGGGTGCGGGGGAAGGAAAACTTTTTTCAAAAAGTTTCCTTCCCCCGCATATTTATCACAAACTATCTATTACTTAACAAACTCATCGTAGATAGCACGGAGAGCGTTTTCAAAGTCACTCTCTGCTACGCCAACGATAATCGAGAATTCGCTTGAGCCCTGGTCGATCATCTTGATATTGATGCCCGCAGCGGAAATTGCGTTAAATACACGAGCGGCAGTGCCCTTATACTTAACCATACCGTGACCAACGGTTGCGATAAGCGCAAGACCGTCCTCAATAGTAACACGGTCTGCCTTAACGGCACGGTTAAGAGCCGAAAGAACCTTATCACGTCTGCCGTCGAGAGCCTTGCTTTCGATAACAACGCTCATATTATCAATGCCCGAGGGGAGATGCTCAAAGGAAATCTCGTTGTTTTCAAGAACCTCAAGCACACGGCGACCGTAGCCGATTTCGGAATTCATCATATCCTTCTCAATAGTAATAACCGAGAAGCCCTTACGTCCTGCAATACCCGTAATTATCTTTTCCGCATCGAACTCATTATTCTCGGCAACAATCATAGTTCCTGCATCCTGAGGACGGTTGGTGTTACGAATATTTATCGGAATATTTGCCATCTTTACAGGGAAAATAGCATCCTCATGAAGAACCGACGCACCCATATAGGAAAGCTCACGAAGCTCACGGTAAGAAACACGCTTAATGGGGCAAGGATCGTCAATTATTCTCGGGTCTGCCATAAGGCATCCCGAAACGTCGGTCCAGTTCTCGTAAATATCTGCATCAATTGCACGAGCCACGATAGAGCCGGTAACGTCAGAGCCTCCGCGAGAGAAGGTCTTTATAGTTCCGTTGGGCATTACACCGTAGAATCCGGGAATAACCGCATTCTTATGCTGAAGAAGCTCCTGGCGCATAACCTCGTTAGTCTTTTCCGCATCAAGAACGCCGTTGTCCTTAAAGAAAATTACGTTCTCTGCATCGATAAAATCATACTTCAAATATTTAGCAAGAATAATAGAGTTAAGATACTCTCCACGGCTTGCCGCAAAGTCACGGCCCGAGCGGTGCGCAAGAGCGTTCTTTACGTACTCAAACTCTCCGCTCATATCGTAATCAAGACCAAGTCCCGCCATAATGTCGGTGTATCTTGCAACGATTTTTGCGTAAACCTCGTCGATATTCTGATTTGTGCGAGCACGCTCGTAGCACTCGTAAAAGAGGTCGGTTACCTTAATATCCTCCTTAGAGCGCTTACCGGGTGCCGAGGCAACCACAAAGCGACGTGCGGGGTCTGCCTTTATTATACTTGCAACCTGCTTAAAATGCTCGGCGTCGGCAAGAGAGCTTCCACCGAATTTTACTACTTTGATGTTCATTTTATAATTACCTTTTCTATAAAAAATTTTCTTTAATATTATATACAAAATATTAAATATTGTCAACCGTTTAGAGAGAAAATTTTACTCCTGCGAGTCCTTATTTTCCTCCATACTCTCAATATATCTGTTTGCCTGAGTTGAGAAGAGCTGATAATACTTGCCGCCCTTTGCCATAAGCTCCTTGTGAGTTCCCTCCTCCACAAGCTCGCCATATTCAAGAACAACTATCTTTGATGCAATAGTTGCGCTTGAGAGCCTGTGCGACACGAAAATCGTCATCTTGTCGGCACGGAGAGCGTCAAACTGATTAAATATCTCCTGCTCTGCCATTGGGTCAAGTGACGCCGTCGGCTCGTCGAGAATAAGTATATCCGCATCACTGTAGAAGGCACGAGCGATTGCAAGCTTTTGCCACTGACCGATAGAAAGCTCGGTTCCGTTAGACTCGAAATAACGCATAAGAGGAGTATCGTAGCCATCGGAAAGCTTATCGATAAACGCCTGAGCGTTTGCCTGATATGCCGCCTCGCGCACCTTCTCGTTGTTATGCTCGGCGTTTACGTTACCAAACTCGATATTCTCGGTTACGCTTGCCGCATACTTACCGAAGTCCTGGAATATAATTCCGAAGGTCTTATAAAGCTCTGCGGTATCGTATTCCTTAATATCTCTGCCGTCAAGCAAAATTCTACCCTCGGTCGGGTCGTAAAGTCTTGTAAGAAGCTTAATAAAGGTTGTCTTTCCCGCACCGTTAAGTCCAACGAGAACCACGGTTTCGCCCGGTCGGAACTTAAGATTGATGTTTTTAAGCACCATTCTCTTGCCCTCGGGGTAAGCAAAGGAAACATTCTCAAATTCAATGGTATGAGGCTGACCGTGCGACACCTTTATAGGCTCTGCTATACTCGGAACAACCGTCTGCTTTTCCTTAACGAAGGAAATAAGATTATCAATAAACAGCGTTCCCTCGTAAATATGAGCCGAGTGAGTTATAAGGCTTCCCACCGCCGCCGAAACAGAGGTAAGCGCACCCGTATACAAGGAATACTCGCCTATGCCAAACTCGCCCGCAAGCACCTTTGCGGCAATAAGAATGTAAAATACGCAGGTCACCGCAGAGTGAATTATTGCAAGACCAATGTGCCATGCGTACTCGCTAACTATAAGTCTGCGCAAGCCCTTGTAATAAATCTCAAAGGTATCGGAATAACGCTTAATAAAGGTTCCCGAAAGATTGAACATTCTTATTTCCTTTACCATATCCTTATTAACCATAAGGTCGGTATAGTAGCTCATCTGTCGGCGTTCCTTGGAGCGTCGCCACATATAATTAACGGTTTTACGTCTGTACGTAAAGTTGATTATAGTGCTTGGAATCGAAACCGCTATCATAACGAGAGCCATCCACCACATACCCGGCACTGCCAAAATAATTGCTAAGTAGCTGGCAAATTTTATGATAGTGCTTATCATATCAAAGGTTTCGGAAAGCACCTGAATGGGTCTGTGACCCGCTTCTCTGTTAGCGTTTTCAAGCTTTTCGTAAAAGGCAGGACGGTCAAACGCCGCAACGTCGATGTCCTTTGCCTTGTTCATTATCTCAAGACGAACGAAGCGTACCACCTTTTCGCCCGCAATACGCGTAACGAAGCTCTTAACTCTGCTTATTATGTCCTCGCATATCTTAAATACAAAGAGGAAGATAATAAGATAAAATACCGACGAGCCTATTATAACAATCGGGTCCTCACTTGAGATAGCCGCTTGAAGCTCGTTAAGTATATCCTTGGAGATTATCGAAATAATTGCGGGAAAGATACCTGTAAAGATGCAAACAAGAAGCATCGTAATAAGTATCCACGGTCCCGTTTTCCAAACCATGCGGAATATATAAAAAAGTCTGCTAAAAAATCCGCCAACCGTTTCCTTTAAATATCTTGGAAGGTCCTTAATATTTTTAGGCGGGGCTACCTTTGGTTGTTTTTTATCCCTTGCGGGTCCGCGTGCGTTCGGTGCCATACTACGCCATTTTTTCAGAGAGCTGCTCTCCGCCTAACACGTGAAAGTGAAGATGCTTTACCGATTGGCAAGCATCGCTGCCGCAATTTGTTACAACTCTGTAACCGTTCTTAATGCCCGCCTCTGCCGCAATTTTTGGAATACACTCAAAAATGTGAGAAACGTACGCACTGTTCTCTGCCGTAATTTCATCGGCAGACGCAATATGAAGCTTCGGAATAACGAGAATATGCACGTTAGTCTGAGGCGCTATATCGTAAAAAGCGTAGCAAAGCTCGTCCTCGTACGCCTTTTTTGAAGGAATATCGCCCTTAATTATACTGCAAAATAAGCAATCCATATTGATTTTACCTCCGTTTTGTGTTAAAATAAACATACACAATAATTATACCATAGTATAAAAATGCCGTCAAGGAGTTTTACATGGATTTTTTGAAAAACATACCAAATATCGACCTTTGGACCTACCTTTTGGGCACTGAAAAAACTATAGTAATGTACGGAATGGGCAACGGCGCGGATAAAATTTTAAGCGTTTGCGAGCGCTACGGCATCGAAATAGCCGATTTCTTTGCGAGCGACGGATTTGTGCGCGGTCATTCCTTTCACGGAAAAACCGTTCTTTCCTACTCGCAAATAAAAGAAAAATACGGCGCAGAAAATATAATTGTTCTGCTTTCCTTTGGCTCGTCACTTCCCGACGTTCTTTCGCTCTTTAAGCGTGTAAACGAGGAGTGTGAGATGTACGCTCCCGACGTTCCCGTTTGCGGAGAGAATATTTTTACACTTGATTTCTTTAACGAAAATAAGGAGAATATACTTAAGGCTCGTAGCCTCCTTGCCGACGACATCTCAAGGCATATCTACGATAACGTAATACTTTACAAGCTTACAGGCAAAATCGATTATCTCTTTGATGCCGAGTGTAAGCGAGCAGACAGCTTTAAGCTTTTTGACGCAAGCAAAATAAAGAGCTTTGCCGACCTTGGAGCATATCGAGGCGACACCCTTGCGGAAATGCTTGAATACGCCCCCGACCTTGAATATGCCTATGCGCTTGAGCCCGATGCACGCACATTTAAAAAGCTTTCCGCATTTTGTGATGCCTATGAGGGAGAAACAGAGCTTTATCCTTTAAACGTAGCCGCTTGGTCACACGAGGATACTCTTATATTTAATAGCTCGTCAAACCGTAATTCAGGGGCATTCGCACCTACAACCAATGCCAAAACCGTCGAAATTGCGGCAAACTCGCTTGATAATGTGCTTAACGGCAAATCTATCGACCACATAAAATATGACGTCGAGGGAGCGGAAAAGCAAGCTCTTGAGGGCTCTCGGCAAACGATAAAGTCCTTTACCCCCTCTCTTTGCGTATCCGCATATCACAGAAGCGAGGATATTTTTTCTCTCGCTCTAAAGGTAAACTCAATCTGCCCAGAATATAAGCTATATCTTCGCCGTTACCCCTACGTTCCCGCTTGGGATATCGAATTACTCTGCGTGTTATGATGATTTTGGAGTGAATAATGCTTTTATGCGGGAAAAACTTTCTTGAAAAGAAAGCTTTTCCCCGCCCCCCTTTCAAAGAACTTTTGAAAAGGGGTTTTGTTTTTTATCGAAATTTGTGCGCTCGACCGACGGTTGAGGTAGTGTGTTCGTCCATCGAATATCCGCCGTCCGTGTCATCCCCACAAATCACAAAAAAGCGGCGAATTTCGCCGCTTTTTAATTATTGTACTTGCATTATATTAACAGACATATCAAATTTAATATTAAATCTACTATTGGTAGTATCCTTCAAAATCGCCTCGCCGAGCTGAGTATCAAGCCATTGAGTTTGGTATGTGCCCTTCTTATATTCATGTTTTGGATAAGTATTATCCTTATCATTATATGGCCAACACCATTGAAGCGTATAAACTCTATCAAAGTTTGCAGACTTACCAGTAGTAGAATTAACAGTAAAGGTCTGATCAAATACGTTTTTCAAGGAACCATATGCAAATTCGCGAGTAGTATATTCATTATTAAACTGATCTTGTATATATTTAAAAGTTTTAAATGAAAAAACTTGATTATCTTCATCAAGCTGCACAACTCCGTTTCCGCTTGAATCTCTATCTCCAATAGTATAATCCATTATTTTACCTTTATCGTTCGTATCAGTCACGACACCCTTAATAGTTCCATCAGAATTAAGGTCATACGCTACTAAATAGAAAACAATAGGAAAATACTCAACAGGCTTACCGTCCTCGCCTCTAATAAGCTTGGAAGCCGCCGTATATCCATCACCAATCTCTGCTTCACCCTCAAAATCAATTTTAAAATTAACCTCGGGGTTATCGGCTTCTACTTTAAACCAAAAAATACAACCGTGAGTTCCGGGAGCAAGATAGTCAACCAGATTTGTGCTAACAGATGCACCGCTCGCATTTGTGTTAATTGAAGCACTCGCAATATCCGAACCCGCGTCAATAGTAATGCCCCAACGTTTAAAGCTTACACCAGCCGTTGCGTCTTTTTGATATGCAAACTTAGCAAAAATACCCGAAAGCATGCTTGTGCTAAGTAATGCCAAGCAAAGAAGTGCCACTACTATACGCATAAATATTTTGTTGTTTTTTTGCATAATATACACTCCTTTCACAAAATAAAATACAACCTAAATTAGCATTATACTCCTTCTACAAAATCAACTACCACTATCATATGGTGTAGATTTATAATCCGAAGCAACTTGTTCAATTCTGAACGTATAAGATACACTCATAGCAGGTATTGTTTGTTTACTAGCAATATAAGCCTCTATAAGACCAATATCATATTCTCCATATTTACCGTTAACTTCTGTAGGATCAGGAAGCCACGAAAATCCAAAATAAAACTTATTCGCCATCAACCCCGAAGGAGTGCCGAATTTTACAGCCTGCCCTTCAGCAAATACTTTTTCCACTGCATAATCAACCCAACCGGTTTCGGAATCAACTTCTCCCGTAAGAACCGTTTCATAATATTCCTCGTAAGTACTATAATTTATATAATACGTGTCAGCATGTAAACATGCTGATGCATTATACTCTCCGGTAGTATTATCCATTGTTTCCGACAAACCAGTATATGAGTACAAAAAATAATCGTAAAAATAATTAGCCTTACTACCAGTATAATCAAGAAGATTATAATTACAACTTACCGGCAAAAAATAACGATTTCCCTCCGAATTATGGCCAATACCTTTGGGAATAAGAAATTCACTTACATTATAATTAACATCAATATCTATAACAACCTTAAGAGGTACCCCTGCTACAGAATTTTCTGAAAATGTAAATTTAATTACATCTTTTAAATTATCCCCCGGAGCCATTTTAAGACCACTAATTGCCAAAGACAAGAAATCGCCATTTTTAGTAGGGGTAACTGTTGCTCCCGCAGCAGCCAGCTTAGTAGCATCATATGCAAGAGATAATTCAACACCGAGCTTTTTAAACTTCATAGTTGCATCCATACCGCGTGAATTTACAAATCTTGCAAATACACTCGAAAGAACACTCGTTGAAATTAGTACAAGAGAGAGCAATATTGCCACTGTTGCCATAAGTATTTTATTAGTTTTTTTCATATCACTCACTCCTTTTCTAAAATTTATTTACCTGTCTGCTCTATCGAAACAGTATATTTAATCTGCATTGTAGCATCGTTAGGAATACGTTGAGAAAGATACGTAGCAATAGCATTGTAATCAGTTCCGTTAGCACCCTTATTATCATCCGGCCAGCCGAATCCCATATAAAAATTATTTATCACGCCATCAACCTGTACATTAATTGCTTTATTCTTAGTCAGGACAATAGATATAGTATTTCCACTAACAGTAGGAGCTTTAGTATAACTATCTCCAGCAGAAATTTTAGCTGCCATTTGAGTTGCGATATAATTTTCAACATAATCTACAACCTCATCTTCATCCGTAGTTTCAATTGGAAACCAAGGAGCCGCAACATAATTACAACTTGAAGTACCGCCAAACGAAAAACCAATCGGCATAAAATATTTAGTTTCCCCATTATTGATACCAACAAAATTAGTATCAGCTGTATCTACTATCTTAAAAATACTGGGGTCATATTCAAGATCTATCGTAATTTTAAGCACAGCGGGAACAGTTGGAATTCTATCAGAAGTGCCCGTGCCCATGTAAATTCGCACCGCATACTTCTTCTCATCGCCACTACCAATCTTAAAATTAGTAGCTACGCTGGCACAAGTAACGTCTGTTCCTTCATACTTATATGTATGACCTTCATAATTTGCCAATTGAGAGGATAGTTTAAGCGCAACCCCAAATCCTTTGAGTGTTATTTCATTTACATTTGTATCTTTAGTAATTATAAATCTTGCAAATATACCGGAAACAACGCTCGTAGTAATCAATACAAGAGAAAGCAATATTGCCACTGTTGCCATAAGTATTTTATTAACTTTTTTCATATTGCTCACTCCCTTTCATTATTTTATTACGATACCTGTACTAATTCAACCTTATAACTAATTGTAATTGTTGCATCACTCGAAGCATGTCTTGAAAAATAAGTAGATATCTTATCATATTTTGCTCTATCATCACTCGTCGCACTCGGCCAATCAAGTGGATAATAAAATCCCATGCAAAAACGAGTTAAATTCTTACTACTGTTTATGTCAAATGTAATCGGAGTTCCTGCCTTAAAGGTCCCTATCGTCAAAGTGTTTCCGCTAACACTAAATTCATCTTGTCCTTCAGGAGGCTCAGCCGACGAACCCTTAAGTCTTTTATTAGTTCCGGTTACTATTCCGCTTGCAATTGCATTTGAAACAGCAGTAGCACTAACATCAGCTTTAGTCGTACTTGACATCCACGGATCCACTACTTTGTATATATCTGGAGAATTGGAACAAAACGTAAAACCAAGCGGCATATAATATGTTGTAGCACTACCAAGATTAATTTTTGTACCTGTTGGTACACGATAATTGGCACTTGTATGCACAGTATCGCTATAAGTAACAGTGGGTATTATCTTAAGTTGAACGTCAACCGAAGGGGTACCGCTAAATTCAAACTTGGCAGCTCTGGGAAATTCACATCCGGGGTACATTTTTAAGCCCGTAATACTAATCGTTCCAGACTCGCCATCCGGGACCTCGGCATTAACAGTGGCTCCTCCGTAGCTTTCCAAATTAGTTTCATCCGGCACAGACATCTCAATCTTAACCCCAAATTTTTCAAGCTTCATTGTTGTAGTAGTATTCTTACGAATTGCAAACTTTGCAAATACTCCCGAAACGACGCTCGTTGTTATCAAGACAAGGCAGAGCAATACCGACACTGTCGCCATAAGTATTTTATTTACTTTTTTCATATTGCTCACTCCTTTTCTTGAAATCTATTTATGTGAAAGCCTAAACCTGAACTATATCAACCGTGTAGGAAATCGTAACCGTGCAATCAGGGTCAGTATGCTCGGCAATATAGGTTGATATCTTGTCGTATTTTTCTTTATCTGTACTTGTAGCACTCGGCCAATCCAATGGGTAATAGAAGCCCATGCAGAAGCATTCCAAAGTGGTACCGCTGTTTATATTAAACGTAATTGCTTTATTTTCTGCAAACGTTCCCAACGTTATAACATTACCGTTGACTGACGGTGCCGAAGTAGACGCCGACGAGCCTTTAAATCTACCGTTTTCGCCTGCTATTCCTTGCGTAATAGCATTTGAAATTGCAGTAGCATTAACTTCATCCTTATTAGAGCTTGACATCCACGGACTTAGAACCAAATTTTTGTCTAATTCTGCAGAGTTAGAGCTAAAATTAAACCCTAACGGCATAAAATAAGTTTCTGGCATATATGTGATAGTGCCATCGTTTGCTATAGATTGCACAATAGTATTCGCAGGAACATAATAGTTGTAATATGTTGCCGTCACATTTCCCGCACTATCCTTAGCCTCCGTCGTTGTGTGCACCTTAGAGTCATAGGTAATCGTCGGCGTAATTTTAACTTGAACAGGAACCTGAGGAGTCCCGGTAAATTCAAATTTCACAGCTCTCGGAGCAACAACACCCGGACGCATTTTTAGATCCGAAATGGTTATGCTTCCCGATTTACCGTTTTTAACCTCTGTGTTAATCGTCGCACCTGCGGCTTCTAATGCAGTTCTGTCCGTTTCCGCCGACATTGTAACCGTTACGCCAAGCTTTTTAAATGTCATAGATGCATCCATAGCTCGCTGATGTACAAACTTAGCAAAAACACCCGAAAGAATACTCGTTGAAATTAATACAAGGCAGAGCAATATCGCAACAGCTGCCATAAGTATTTTATTAGCCTTTTTCATATCGCTCATACCCTTTCCATAAATTTAATTTGCGCGAGCCGCCGTTTGCTCTACCCAAACGGTATAAATAATTTGCATTGATACATCTCGCTCTGCCAAAAACGTGCCAATGTCGGTATAATTATGACTTGTATTTGAGTTAGTATAATTTTCCGGCCAACCAAAGCCCATAAAAAATGTATTTTTTGTAGTAGTACCTTCAACTGTAAAATTAGGAGCTATATCCTCGGTAAACTCCAAGGATATAACGTTTCCGGTCACGTTTTTATTTTTTGTATTTGTATCTCCTATAACGATTTTTTCCGCCATTTTGGTTGCTATATAGTGTTCAAACGCATCTTCAGAGGTTATATCAACAATATCATCATCGTCGCTTGAAAGCCAAGGCTGTGTAACGTAACCGCACGAGGATGTTCCACCAAAGGAAAATGCTAACGGCATAAAATATTTATCATCATCCTCATTAATATAATCAAAATCCGAATGAGTAATTTTAAAATTATTAAGATTGTATACAAGATCAATCTTTATATTAAGCTTCGCCGCAGTAATAGGAGTACCTCTAATTACAAATTTTACTGCATTCTTACACTCATCGCCGTCGCCAATTTTAAAATCCTTAGCAACCGCTACAATATTTTCACCCTCATTCATGTTAGTATTAGAGTCATATGAACCACCGCCATTTTGGGCAAAATCCGACAAACCAGCGTCTCCACTAGATGTGCCATATAAGCCGACCGTAAGGCCAAACTGCTTTAGTTTAGCATTCTCAACCATAGCAGTTTTATTGATTGCAAATTTTGCAAACACGCCCGAAACGACGCTCGTTGAAATAAGTACAAGGCAGAGCAATATTGCCACTGTTGCCATAAGTATTTTATTAGCCTTGCGCATATCGCTCACTCCTTTTCTTTAAAAATCAAATTATACCTGCAAAACTTGCACTGAATAGGAAATTGTCATTGAATAATTTTTATATGTTTCAGCAAAATACTCTGAAATTTTATCATATACCGCTATTTCCTCGGGACTGCTTCCATGCTCGAGCGGATAAGCAAATCCAAGGTGGAAAGACGTTCTATTGCTTGTGCTATTACTCGCATCTGTAATTTGGAAATAAACTCTACGCGACGTACCATAATTACCTATAGTGACAGCATTATTGTTACGAGAAACCGTCGCACCATCGGTTGTAGCAGCCGAACCGGGAGCAATTTTACCTTTTATGCCCTCAGCAATTGCATTTTGAAGATCAGTTGACGTAGCATAAGTAGACCAAGGTAAACAAGCATAATTCGCATCAACCGTTGTACTACTATCATAATGAAACGTAAAGCCTATCGGCATATAAGACCGAGCCGAAAGAAACTCTCCATCAGTACCCTTAATTGTATTTGCCGGAATCTTATATATCGCATTAGTAACCACATTGCCATTCGCATCATAAAATGTAATCGTCGGCGTAATAATAACCTTTAGTGAAACACTAGGCTTACTATCGGAAAAGCTAAATTTCACAGCTTTTCCATAATAATCGCCGGGTGCCAAGGTTAAGCCGGAAATAGTGATAACACCTCCGGTGCTTTTAAATGTTTCAGCATATACGGTGGCACCTAACTTATTAAGACCACTTGCACTCATCGTAACCGTCACGCCAAATTTTTCAAAGGTTATCGTAGCCTCGCCGCTTTTGGTAACTACAAACTTAGCAAAGATTCCAGAGGCGACACTCGTTGTTATCAAGACAAGGCAGAGCGATATCGCTACCGTTGCCATAAGTATTTTATTAGCCTTGCGCATATCGCTCACTCCTTTTCTCAAATTTTATAAATATCTAACTTAACCAACTACCTGCTCTATGGATACTGTGTATTTTACTTTAAGCGTTGGTTCCCTTTCACAAATGTATGTTTGTAAAATGTGTGCTTTTTCTGCTGGAACTTCACTAGGCATGGTTGTTGTTTTATCCTTATAAGGCAAAAATCCAAACAGTATGTCAGTAATAGCCAACGAACTACCTTTTTTGGTGTTCCATATTTCCATTTCTAAAACATTATTACTGTATGAAATATCATAGATTTCATTTTTATAGTTCGCTATTTGTGCTTTGATATCATTATGTATTCCTTTAATAATGTCATTTTTCAAGGACGTAGCACTACTTGTATAAACCCAATATTTTGATGAAGAAAGTCTAGCGGTATCCGGTTTAACTTGAGTAATAAATCCCACTGGAATATGGTATCCCACAGCAATATCGGAAACATCATCTGTTGTTAAATAGAAATCCTTGATATCATCTTCTTCTATATCTATCTTTATAGAAAGCTTAACCTTATCAACGTTAGGTGTTCCTTTTGGAGTAAAGCTTAAGACAAACTGATTATCTTTCGAAGCTATTAATTGATATGCGACGCTAACACTAAGCGTGTTCTTATCAATAGTTTCCGGTGTCCAAGAATCTGCACTTTGCTTATTTACTTCCAACTCCAGTCCAAATGCCTTAAGGGACACGGTTGCGCCTGCGGATTTAGTTTCAACGAACTTTGCAAAGATTCCCGATACAACGCTCGTTGTTATCAACACAAGGCTGAGCAATATTGCAACAGTTGACATAAGAGCCTTATTCACTTTTTTCATATTGCTCACTCCTTTGCGGTGGATTTTAATTTATTAAGTAGTAGTTATTTTCTGCTCTAAGGATATTGTGTAAACAACGGTAAGCAAAGGCTTATTGCTTGTTTTAGCTCCAAGCCAAGTCTGAATTTCATTAATTTCGTCAGTAGTAAGACCACTAATAGCAGTTGTCGGCTGATCGGGATATTCAAATCCAAACTTAATAGTATTTACGGTAGGCGTAGCTGTTGTAGCAGAACCAAGTGTACATATTTGCTTAGTTACCACAGCGGTCGTGGTGGTTGTGCCGAGAGCGGTAGCCAAACCGCTTGCAATCCCTTTTGAAATATTTGTACCACTGGTTAAACTACTCCAATCCTTCTGAATCACAGCTTCCTCAGCGGAATCCACAATAGCTGTAAACTTTATCGGGATATATGTTGTTGCAGCAGATAAACCGCCAATACCTTTACTAACGCTAAAGTTCGAATGAGTTGCATTTACCGTGATTTTTAAATTGGCATCAACGTTAGACGTATTACCAATAGTAACAGTAATAGCATCATCAATATTCTGACCCGGTATCATCTCAAGTTTTACCGCCGCTTGCACTGTCGTACTATTAAGGGTAGTTATACTACTATCTACATAGCCGCTTTTGCCTGCAACCTCCAACGTAAGTCCAAACGCCTTAAGCGACACAGTTGCGCCTGCGGACTGAGTTATAACGTACTTTGCGAAGATTCCCGACACAACGCTTGTGGAAATCAATACGAGGCAGAGCAAAAGTGCTACTGTCATCATCAATATTTTGTTAAATCTCTTGAATTTGTTGTTCATATTGCGCTCCTTTATGAGTCTGTATTTTTAATTCACTTTGGAATAATAAGCAATTCATCCGTCCTGTACGATTGAGAAATAAAATTTAATCGAAATATCCGAGTCAACATTATCAGCTATATATGTTGATATCTCATCCATATTAATTTTGGGAGCTGCTGTTCTTGTATATGTTTCCGGAGTATACACACAAATGTTAAAATCTTTCACATTGCCACTAATTTCAACTCCCTCAGTATAGGTTCTTTCGTAATAATAATTATTACTATCATCCTTCGGAACAGTATTAGACGTGGTATAGCTCGTACCAAATATACTATTAACAGAATTTCTCATTACAATTTCTTCCAAGGCATCACCGGTTTTATCATGCCACGGATTACAAACATTTAATATTGTTTCGGTGCTTGGATAATAAATTTTAAAACCTATAGGCATAAAATATTTAGCTGATGTATAGCCACTTACATTAACATCCGACGGTTTTACGGTATACGCATCAATATCATATATGATTTCGCAAACCATTTTAAAGTTAACATCAACATTAGGCGTTCCTGTAACTTTAACATTGAAAACATTGAGCAAATCGTCACTAGGTACCATTTGAAGCCCTGTAACCGATGCAGTCAAAACACCATCGACCTTTTCGGTTTTTACAGTAGCAGAATTATTAGTTGCTAAAGTAGAATTAGGATCTGGTGTTACTTCGATTTTCACATCAAATTTTTCAAAGTACATTTTTGTTGAAACGCTTTTTGTAATAATAAATTTTGCGAATATTCCCGAAACGACGCTTGTTGAAATCAATACAAGGCAGAGCAATATTGCTACAGTTGCCATAAGTATTTTATTAGCCTTGCGCATATCGCTCACTCCTTTTCTTGAAATTTAATTTATTATACTTGCTCTATTTTAACAATATAATTCATAGTAAAATAAGCTTTATCAGCTTTATTAGCAGCCAGCCAAGTGCTTATTTCGTCGAACTCTTCGACACTATACTTGGAATGACCTATTAGTTCAAATGGCCATTCAAATCCTAACGCAAACTCATTTACAGCAGCTCCATCAGCATCAGAATAAAAAACTATCTGTTTGGTTGCCGAATCTTGTGGATCAAAAATTTTATAGACGGAATCAGGATCAGTAGAAGTAGTTAACGTCATATCAACTTTGTTACTTATACCTGTTGCACTGGTTTTTTCAGTTCCACTAGCAAGTCCCGGATTTGCAATATAACTACTTGGAATTGTACAAACTCCATCCTTATCGTAACCTGACATCGTAAAACCAATTGGCACAACCTTAGTTGGTGTTTCTAAGCCGCCCACACCAGCATCAACCAAAAATTGTGTATCATTCCACGTAGCGTCAGGAAATATACTTATTTTAACCTTAACAGTGGGGTCGCCAGTGATTTTAACTTTTATTGCTTCGCGAAAGCTTGTTCCGGGCACTATATTTAATCTATTTATCGTTACTGCTATAGAATCTCCCGTTGAAGCGGTAGCATTTTTCAAAGCATCTTCCCCTCCTATTGCAGCAACAAAATTAGGATCATAGTTAAGTTCAACCTTAACCCCAAATTTTTCAATGCCGACCGAGGTTGAAGCCTGCTTTTTGATTGCATATTTAGCAAACACGCCCGAAACGACGCTCGTTGTTATCAAGACAAGGCAGAGCAATATCGCTACTGTTGCCATTAGTATTTTGTTAGCTCTGCGCATATTGCTCTCTCCTTTTCTTGTGTTATATATTAGTTATTTTTAGGTTTGTTGTTCTACTGTGATTTTGTAAACAATATCAAAGCTTGGACGTGTTTTTGCAATCCATGTACCTATTTCATCCTTTGGAGTGCCTTGATTTTCGGGCCATGCAAAGCCAAAAGAAATATTGCTCCATGCAGGTTTTGTACTTTTAGTAATTGTTCCGGTAATCTGCGCCATATTATTGCTTCTGGTATATTCTTTACTATTTATATTAGACGATGCGCTAACTTCTATAGCTCCCCCTATAGCTCCCTCTATCGCTTCTTCTATAGCAGTTGCACTATAAGTATAGCTTTGATAAGCGGCAAGCTTTTCAACGCCACCAACATAAACGCTCAAAGGAAGATATGCTTTATCTTCAGTAAGATTTAAAGTTGAAAAATTAGCCATTGGAACCTTAAACGGATCTGACGTATTAGTTTCATTCACTTTCACATTTTTAACATCTACCGTTATTGTTACCTTAGATGCTACCGGAACATTAGCCGAGGCTGATATAGAAGCCGTTATCAAATTGGAATAATCATCTCCAGGCTTCAGAGTAATACCAGTCATAGTATATTCTATTGAATCGCCTTCCTTCAAGCTTTCAGAAAGAGCCGGAACACCCGTGCTTGTTCCCTTACTCATCGTTACTGTAACATTAAATTTGCTCATACTTACTGTGCTTGTAACATCCTTTGCAACAACGTACTTTGCAAGTGTTGTAGAAAGAATACTACTACTTAATAAAACAAGACTAAGCAAAATTGCTACTATCATCGTTAATCTTTTTGTGAACTTTTTCATATTGTTAATCCTTTCAACAAAAACAAAAATTCAAACAACCATTATCAACTTTGTGTTGGTGTAGTATCTTGTTCTACAGTAATTGTATAAGTAATCGACATTGTCGATCCACTGTTTGCAAGATATGTTCCTATCTTACTATTAAGATCATCAGAGTCAGTCTTAGGCCAATTGATAACAATATTTAAATTACTCAAACCAATTTCTGTACCTGCAGGAAAGCTTGTTGTAGTAACAACCTTTTTATTAGTATCATCGCGAGTAAACTTATCAGATTTAGCTTCAATAGCCTCTTCAATAGCTTTCTCCAAATCAGTAGCAGAACTATTACTGTAAGCAGCAACGGTATCCTTTGTAGCACCGGCCACTTTAAATCCAAATGGAATATATACAGTATTTGCGGCAATATTAGTAAAAGCACCCTCTGCTATTTTAAAACCTGCACCATTATAAGTTACACTAATATCTATCGTAATAAGAGTAGGAACAGTAGGCTTACCCGCAATAGAAGCTTTTATTGTTTGATTGGTTGTACTAGGTGTCAATGCTGCTGCCTTATGCGTCATAGATACCGAATCGCCGGTGGTTTTTGTTTTGGATGTATCTGCCGTTCCAAATCCAGTAAGCGTAACCGTCACCCCAAACTTTTCAAGTCCAACCGTGGTTGTCGTACTCTTTGTAACAACATACTTTGCAAGTGTTGTGGAAACCACGCTACTTGAGAGCAATACAAGGCTGAGCAGTATTGCTACGATCATTGTTAATCTTTTGCTAAGCTTTTTCATAATTTTAATTCCTTATCATAAAAATGTATTTTAATCTAAATGAATTTCTTAACTATTTGTTGACTATTAGCCGACCTGCTCGACCGTTATACTATATACTACAGTAAACGTTGGGGATTCTTGATTAGATATCCACGTGCCGATTTCGTCACTGCTTGGTACGCTTCCGTATTCCTTTACCCAATCAAAGCCGAAGGTAATAGACCTATCCACCTCTACCTTTTCCTTGAGCAAATCGGTAAAGTTGGTATCTGCTATTTTAGCATTTAAAACTCTCGTTATGCTTTCCTCGCTTATTGAAACCTCTTCATTATTAACAGTTAGCGAGGTGCTATATGGATTAACAACATATTGGCGGTTAACCTTAAAGCCTATCGGCATATACACCGTGTCGCTTTGAATATCATCAAAATTCTTTTTGGGAACCGTGAAAGCACTTGACAATGCCGTAACGTTTGCGGTAACGCTAACCGTTGCATCGGTTGTCGGATTTCCGCTAACCTTAATGGTTATTGCATCGTCAAAATCTTCGCCCGGATGCAATAGCAGGTTATTAATCGTTACGTTTCCGCCCTCATCAACACTGTATCCATATTTAGCATTGCCTCTAATTGTATCGTTTGCAAAAACCTCGACTCGCAATCCAAAGCTTTCAAATCCAAACAAGAACCTTATTTGCTTTTGCGCCGTGTATTTTGCGAATATTCCCGAAACCACGCTTGTTGTTATCAAGACCAAGCAGAGCAATATAAGAACTATCGCCATCAGTATTTTATTGGCTTTTCGTTGCCGCATATTACTCACTCCTTTTCTTGAATTTTATTTACGCTACGTCGGGGAATTTGAATATTTGTTAATTTACTTGCTCTATTATAATTGTGTAGTTTACGCCAAACGTTGAGTTTGCCATATTGTCGAGTATATACTGACCTACCGCATCGTAATTTAAGCCACTGTTATCGGTATACTTATCGTCCCATTTGAAGCCGAAAACTATCTCGTTTACCGTCTTATCGTTAACCGTGCCGAAATAGATGTCGGTGTTGGGCTGGAATCTCATTTCTATAGCGGAATCCTCAATATCAACTGCCATTTCCTTTTCTATTGAATTAAGCATTTCAGCCTCAACGGCATTTGACAAAGCGTTTTTGCTATCTGCGCTTACCCAAGGATTTGCGATATAGGTGTTTTCAATTACCTTTGTGCATGTTTCAGCGTTGCCGGTTTTAACAACGTTGTTTGCGGCAAAGGTAAAGCCGAGAGGCATAAAATACTTATCCGCATTAAGATTTGCAACCTTACCCTGCGGGATTGCCTCAAAGGTATTCTCTACTTCTATAACTATTGCAACTCTAAGCGCTACCTCGGATTTGCCCGAAATCTTTATTTTTAAAGCATTCGAATAATCTGTGCCGGGCTGCATCTTTAGCGGTGCATCTGCGGTGCTAAAGGTTATAACGCTCATGTTCTTATAATTTTGGGGTATGAGTTCCGCAGGCATTTCTTCAAGGTCAACCTCAATCACTGCACCCCATTTTGCCACTCTTGCGCCTGTGGACGCTTGAACGGATGTAGCGTATTTTGCGAACGTGGTTGACACCACCGAGCTTGTAATAAGGACAAGGCTAAGCAATACAGACACTGAAATCATCATGATTTTATTGGTCTTTTTCATATCACTCCGCCCCCTTTCTACAAAATGGTATAGTTATACAAATGCATTATAGCACATTTTATATAAAAAATCAACCCCTTTTGCGTTTTTTTATTGGTATTCAGGGAAATTTTGTTAATTTATACAAATCTCCGCACAGCTTTTAACACCCCTCGGTATTAGCAAGCGCTTAAATAATAAAAAATAACCGCCCGACCCTACGTCAAGCGGTTATACCTCTTATTTAATCAACTTGCCGTTTTACGTGCAAGCATCTATTTGTCATACGACTCCATTGGAATATAAATCGCATATTCGGTAAGTCCTCCAAATGGGCATTGATGCAGGCTTAGGTCGGAATAGCTATCAAGCACCGCCTTTACGTCAAAATCTGCCTCGCCTGTGTCGAACACGGTTAGCTGGAGTGCGGTATTGTTCTCGCTACGGAATTTGCTTATAAGCTCACGAAGCTGAGCCTCGTTTTTTATAAGCACCGACGTGCCCTTGTATTCAAGCTTGCTCCAAAAGCTTTCTATCGGGAGAGCCTCGGCGTAGTCAAGGTCGCTATATATGCGGTCGACCGCACGGTTCAAGGGCCATTGCTCCTTGGGGCTTACCAAAAGCTGATGGTATTTTTCAAGAGTTATCTTATCCGAGTAGGAGGATTGCTCGACGTCACAGTAATAATACTTTCCGTCGGTTCCCTTTAGCGCAATTATTGCGTGCGAGCCGTAGCCCGACTGACCGTGATTGCCTATTTCGTTATCCGAATAGGAATGGAGTATCACTCGGTAGGCTTCGATTCCCTCTATTCTCATTAATATAAGCGCCGACTTTGCATAGGAGCAGCACACCGCAAGTCCCTCGAGAAGGGCTCCCTCTGCGTGGAAGGAGTTAAGCGTTGCCACGAGGCTATCGGGATAGCGATCCTTGCTTGCGCAATCTGCGCATTTTATGTACTGAAAATCGTAGGCTACGTTATCGGCGTACCAGGAGTAGATTGCAAATATCTTCTCCTCCTGAGTCATCCCCTCCTTGATTATCTCACGAAGTATCTGCTTTGCTCTTTCAAGCACAATCTCCGCAGGGGAATTTTTTACGGGTACGGGTATGTATTCATGCTCAAGCGCATACCAAAGCTGTTGGCTTGTCCAAACCTCCACGTATTTCCCCTTGTAAAGCTCAAGATACGGGAACGCCTCAAAATCCTTTGCTCGCGCGGTGAGCTTTGAGCTTGACTTGAAGCTTATAACGCTATCGTGCCTCTTGTAGAAGGTTGTTGTTGAGGTGTTGCTCTTTGAGGCGAGCGCATAAGGTATAAGCGTGATTACGAGTTGGCTCGAATCCTCCTCAAAGCGGGCATCAATTCCAACAGCGGAGCGGATAAGCTCGCAATACCAGTAGACCTCGTTTACCGTGTAGCGTGCATTATTGTGCGGAAAATCTATTGCTACGCGGAAGGTGCTACGCACAAACGAGGTATCCGACGTTTGATAGAATGCGTAATAATCGATTATTTTTGCAAGCTCGGTGTAGCTTGTTGCGTGAGTTAGGCTCTTGGGAGCGTTGAGCGCATAGGTATACGCACTCTTCATTTTAAGCAAGAATTCCTCCTGCTCTCTTTCCCAAAGCTCATCGTTTGTAGGCTGTGACAAGGCATCGCTTGACAATGCGTTAATGATGTCTTGAATCTCTGATGCGCTCTTAGCCTCCTTTACGTCGGCAACAGCCTTTGCCATTTGCAACTTAACGTAGCCTTGTTCCTCGGTACGGTATTTTTGAAGATTTACTACATTATTTATATATAGGCTTGCGTATTCTAAAAAATCGTCAAGCTCGCCCTCCGCCTCGCTTAAAAGAGCTATTGCGGCTCTTGCGCCTATAAGGTTAGCGTCTGCACGGCTATCGGCATTTGCAATTTTTGCAAGCGCATCGGAATAATCGTTGCTTTCTACGCCATATTTCGTTGAAAGTGACTCGAAATCATTTTTCCACTGAGTCTTAAGCTCGGTGCGCATAGCGCTGAGGATTGACTCCTTGGTTGGAATGGCGTTAAGCGTCGCTTGGGTTTCGTCAACGTATTTATCCGCCTCGTCTATATCCTTAATGGTTAATATCTTCTCACGGAATTCACTGCAAATTGCAGTAATTTTTTCCTGCTCTGCGGTGTTGTATTTTGAGTAATCTATATCGTAGCCAAAGCTTACCGAATACTCCTCAAGCTCGTCTGCAAGCAGCTGAAGATGCGTTTTGATTTTTGCAAGCGCCTCCTGAAACTTATAAAGCGTAAGCTCTGCGGAAAGAGTATTATCGGTGCCTCTGATTTTGGTAAGATACTCACTTGTTAGCGCATCGACCTCTGCCCTCTCGGCATCCCTATACTTATTTTCATTGGCATAGGAATACATAAGCTCTATACAATGCTCCTGCACGTAGTCGAGATTAGTGGGTATTGCAAGTATTATCTCCTTGTGACGCTCAAAGGCTTCGTCAAGCTCGTCGGCAGACTTACATTCCGAAAGCTCGTTTTTTGCCTCAATTAGCGCCAAAACATAGATTCGCTTTTCCTCATCCCTATAGTAATTCTCGTTTGAAAGTGCGCTGATATCCGAAATATATTTATGCAATAAATCGTCAAGCGACTCCTCGCTTTTGTACTCTACGTAGCTTACAAATCCGCAAGCCGTAAGCGAAAGGAGCGCAAGCGCTATCGCTATAAGCATTATTATTTTTTTATTTATGCGTGTCACTTAGCTCCTCCCTTACTGTAAATTTCAAAGCTTTCAATATAATAGCTCCACGTATAGCCCGAGGCGTAGTTAGAGCCCTTAGGAATACATATCTTAACGTCCTCGGGCGTACCGTTAAGCAAGCCCTCCGGAGGCGGAGATAATCTGTTACCGTCGGTTTCGTAAAGATATATTCTTTCAAGAGAAATGCAACCGTCAAACGCCGACACCGCAAGGCTCTTATAGGTAAGACCTACGTGTACCCTTTCCAAATTCACGCAACCGTCAAACGCAAAGGATGCCACCGCCGAAACGTTTTTGCCCTCGTGAGTTGACGGAAGTATAACCTCCTTCATTCCAAGGTACTCGTCCTTAACACCGATTATCGTATAGGTGTTTCCTGTAAGCGAGTAATGGAAATATTCGGCGTAATCGTTGTTAGGCTCGCCAAGATAAAGATTAAAATCAATCGGAGTATCGGTTGGCTCAGCCTCAATTACCTCATCCTCGGCAAGCTCGGGAGGCTCGGGAATCTCAAGCGATACCGTGCCGTCCATTCCAAGCCTTTGCTTAAGCGAAATTGTAAGCATTCTGCTAAAGTAAACCGCTCCCGCAGAATTTAAGTGAAAATTCGTATCGTAAAAATAACGCTCGTCGATGATGTAATCCTCGATAGTGCCGAGAAGCTCACAGTCAATAGCGCTTGAAAGCGCAGATTCAAACTCGGCTCTTGCCGCCTTGGAGCTTCTTATAGCCAAGCAATTAACGGGCGAATAATTAAAATAAATCTCCGCGCCAACCTTTTTGGCGTGCGCTACATACTCGTTAACGTAATCTATAAACTCGGTATTTAAAAGCGTGCTATCGGTTTTAATAAGCATATTGCTATCGTAGCCGTTGTTCATTATGTTGTTCTCACGCTCAAATTCAAGGTCGCCACGCTCGTTAAAGGAATCACTGCGATAAATGCCTATGGGGTCGGGGGCGTTACCGTTAACGGTGTATTTTATCTTTTCAAAGGCGTATTTATAATAATTATAAAATATCGAAAGCTTATCCTTAGCGCTAAGCTTATTAAGCATTGGAGAAAGTCCGTCAGATGCCTGCAAAACCGCCTCGGCATTGAAATACAGCGAGTAGGTCTGCTCGCTAAGCTCAGGGCAAAGAATAACTATATCACCCTCGCTTATATACGGCCTTGCCATATCCATCATAAACTTAGTGCCAAGCGTTGCATACAAGCCGAAGTTAATAACCGTGTACTCCCCGCCAAGCTCGTTTTCTATAAGTTCGCTCCGAACACCAAACGGAAGACTCGAGCCACTTATAAATATTATCTTTTTACCGTCTG
Organism: Eubacteriales bacterium; assembly: GCA_045634485.1. Taxonomy (GTDB): domain Bacteria; phylum Bacillota; class Clostridia; order Oscillospirales; family CAG-272; genus HGM12713. The sequence goes on from JAZRAJ010000052.1 coordinate 40,971, forward strand.
CATTTTTAAGCAGCTCGTATTTTTGCTCGAATGCGCCAAGATAGGTGTTTTTGTAGGTATCCTCCAGGCATTCGATAAATATAACAAACGCAGAGAAAGGGATAACCACTATTAATATAAGCGCAATAAGCCTTATTATCTGTTTTTTCATCGTCGACCTCCTTAAAACTGAAAATATATAAAGGAGCTGCCGACGTCGGATGCCTGTAAGAATATCCACGCAACAATCACGCACCAAATCATAGCGGCGTATGCTATAAGCCTAACTATTGATGCCGCCTTTGGATGCGCTTGCGATATAGGCAAGCCGTCAACACGCTTAAATCTCTCCACTATAGGCAAGGATGCAATAAGCAATACCGCACTGATTGCCGCTATAGGAGTTAGCGAAAGGGCGTTTACGGTTTCTCTTAAATAATCCGCAGAAAGGCTATAATCGCTAAATATCTTGGTAATAACGGTTATAGCGTCGGTAAGAGTAGAGGCTCTAAAGAATATCCACGCAAAGGTTACGAGTATAACCGTTACCGCTTGTCTTATACGATGCACAAGCATCGAGTCGGGCGATTTGCCAAGCCTTGCCCAAACAGCGTTGCGTCGCTTTAGAGTTAACGCTCCAACCACCTGAAACATTGCGTGAAGCAAGCCCCAAATAATAAAATTATAGCTTGCGCCGTGCCAAAGTCCGCTTATAAAGAAAACCGTGGTTATATTAAATATCCATCTTATGCGGCTAACTCTGTTTCCGCCAAGCGGAAAATATATGTAATCTCTTAGCCATTGGGAAAGAGATATATGCCAACGTGACCAAAATTCCTTTATTGAGGTTGCGGCGTACGGAGTTTTAAAGTTCTCGGTAAGGTTTACGCCAAAAAGCTTAGCAACGCCAACCGCTATATCACTGTATCCCGAGAAGTCGCAGTATATCTGTGCGGCAAAAAGAACGGTTGAAATAAGAGCCGCAAGTCCGTTTGCCTCTGCAGGGCTTTCATAGGTAGCGTTTACAAGAATTCCGATGGTATCGGCTATAGCAACCTTCTTAAAAAATCCGATAAGCGTATATCTAAACGCTCCGGCAAAATCTACCTCCCTAAGGTGCTTCTCGGAATGAAGCTGAGGCAAAAGGTCGGAGGGACGCTCGATAGGTCCTGCAACAAGCTGAGGAAAAAAGGTTACGAATAATGCGTAGTAGCCAAGATGGCGCTCTGCCTTAAGCGTACCCTTATATATGTCAATAACGTAGGAAAGCGTTTGAAAGGTATAAAAGGATATACCCACGGGAAGCATAATTTGCAAATATCCCTTAGGGCTCGGTCCGCCAAATACGGCGCTTATATCAAAGAATACGTCATACAAAAAGTTAAAATATTTAAAGAATAAAAGCACGCCTAAGCACGCCACGGCGGTAATTGCAAGTATTAGCCTCTTAAGCCTTAGTGAGCTTGAATTTCTTTCAAGCAAAATACCGCATATATAGGAAACGAGAGTGGTAAACAGAATAAGAAATACCAGCCTTGGATTCCAATATATATAAAAAAAGTAGGATGCGATAAGCAGCAGCACCCAACGGAATTTATTAGGTATAAGCCAAAATAGCGCAAATACTATTACCAAAAACAATGGAAATTCAATAGAATTAAAAAGCATTAATAATCTTCTCCTAAGATTTTTTGCCATCGCTTAGGAGTTAAGGTAGCATAGCATGCCTTAACTCCCAAAATAACGATGCCTCTTGAATAAATCCGCATATCCTCAAAATAAACGGACTAATTTTGCTTCATAAATTAATTATCACAGCCCGCAGTAAGCTTAATAAGCAAGGAGCGGTTGTCGGGCTGAGATTTAGCGTCAAGTGCCGCGCGGTTGCGACGAATCTCGCCACATTTTTCGCATTTATGAATTACTATAAAGCCACGCTTAGCATCGGGCTCGGTTCTTATAGGACGTAAAAGCCCATCGCACTCGTTAGCTCTATCGCCGGGATTTATATCCACGTGAAGCGACCAAAGGCAAAACGGACAGTGATTGCGAGAGCTTGTGCCCATTGGCAAAACCTCTTTTCCGCAATGACGGCAGATAAACGCCTCATCCTTTTTTGTAAATCGTTTTTGTTCCATAAATAACCTCAAATAGCGTCAAACAAACTAAATAATCACTCGCCGAGAGCCTTTTTATCGTCCGACGAAAGCTCAACGGGTATATTCTTCATAGCAGGGTCAAAGAGCAAAAGCGCTCCGTACGGTGCATCGTTGTAGTCAAGTCCCTCATTATAGTAAAACTGGGCGTGAATTGCAATAAGCGAATTTCCTGCCATAAGCTCCTTTATATCAACGGGCTCGTCCGCCTCGTCAAAATAAAAGGTGTAGCGGTAAAAATTATAAAGAGTTGTCTTGTCCTTGCCAACAACGTGACCCTTGCAACGTATCTTCTTTATATTCTCCGAATTTGTAAACTCGTTATCGTCAAGATTGTCAAGAGTAAGGTCAACGTAAAGCACGATGCTTACGTCAAAGTAATCGCCGTTACGGTCGGGAATTTCATCAAGCGATTTATCGGTAGCCACTTCCTTTAGAGTGCTATTGTTGTATCTAAACACCAGTTGGAGTTGATTTGCGTCGGGTATAAAGGTATAATCGGGAATAGCAAAATAACCCGAATTGTATTCGGCACGGGTGATTATATCTTGATTTTGCTTGAACATATTAATAGACTCGCCCTGCTCCGCATAAAGTGACAACAGTCTATCGTTTGCCGAAAGTCTATCAAGCTCCTTAGGCGTTCCCGTTGAGAAAACACGCCAAAGCATAAATATGCACACCGTTAAAACCACGCATCCGCAAAGAAAGCCAAAAAGCTTCCACGCTCTTTTTATTCCAACCCAAACTCTTGACATAACTGCTCCTTTTCGATATAATAATATATTATATCACTTAATTGTTAAAATTTCAAGTCCAAGAGATAAAACAAGAGGTAATTTATGAGCATTTACGAATATACTCCGCAAAAAACTAACAAAAAAGCATCGGGAATTATATTAATTCTTTTTTCGCTTGCGGCAGGACTGTTTTTATTTACAATACTTTTTCCTAATATTCCGTTTAAATGGGCAATTCAGCTTATTTCTATTTTTGCATTCGTTGCGGTTATTTTTATAATTTCTCGCTACGTTGCAAAATCCTTCGTTTACGCAATAGTTGAAGCCGAGGACGGCACGCTTGATTTTACGGTTACCGAGGTAACCAACGCAGGGCGAACTCGCATAACGGTTTGCCGAATTGGAATTAATAATATAGAGGAAGCGCATCTTCTAGACCGCTCTATATCCGAGCATGACGAAAAAGCCAAGGCAATCCAAGCCACCGCAAAATCCGACGGCAGAAAATCATTTAACTATTGCCCCGACGTTAACCCAACCAAGCTTTGCATCCTTCTCGTTGAGGAATGTGGAGAAAAATTCATACTTAAGCTTTCGCCCGACGCTACGCTTTGGGAGTATTTGAAAAGATAATTTATTAATTTAAGCGCATACATAAACAAAGCCATTTTGCGGGAGGAGCAAGCCCCTCCCCTACCACATTTTGTTTATGTTTTCGTTATTTGTTAATAACATAAAATCCTATATTGTTTTGGACCGTCGAGGACGCCGGTCCCTACACCCGAGGTGCGGTGCGAACATAATGCGTTCAATCGTCGAGCGCAGAAATAATGACAAAATATAAAATTTCCCCGTTGCAAATTCTTTGAAAGGGGTGCGGGGGAAAGCTTTCTTTTAAGAAAGTTTCCCCCGCATAAAAACAAATAAAAAATAAAAATAAACAAAAAATCGCAGGGGAGAAAGATTCTCCCCTGCTTTAGTATTTAATTAGTTAGAGTTGGGCTCGTATCCGTTGAAGCCGTATGTCTTAACGATGGTGGGGTAATCCTTATAGGATACGTTTGCATCGTAGGGACCCTTACCGGAAACGTACTTCTTAGATGTGTACTGATACATACCGTACTTCTTGCTGTAGCTTGCGTTAAGCGAGGTGTAGGTGTTATCATAGTAGTGAGCTACCCAGAACTCGTACTTTGCACAAATGGTGGACATAGGAAGCTGAGTGGACTTATACTGACCGGTATACATTCCGGAGAGGTAGCCCTTTGCAGCTATCATATCCATAAACTTCAAGCAAATCTTCTGTGCAGTAGTCTTGCTAAGGCTGGTCTGCGAGGGATCCTCATAGTCGAAGTAGATAGGATACTCAAACTTCTTACCCTTAATCCAAGAGAGCATATTGTTTGCATCCTTCTCTGCCTGAGTTACGTTAAGAGCGTAGGAGTAGTAGTAAGCACCAATCAAAAGACCTGCAGATCTTGCCTCTTTGTAGAACTGCTCGAAGCAAGAGTCCTTACCCTTTGTTGTACCTGCACGGAGGATTACGTAAGTGTAGCCTGCTGCCTTAACCTTCTTGAAGTCGATGTTGCCCGACTGCCAAGAGGAAACGTCAAGACCCTGTGCCCAAACCTTACCTGTACCTGCCATACCGCCTTTGTATCCTCTATCGTAGCCTGTGCCGGGAACGTTGGATACGGGGTTAACATCAAAGTAGATGGATGTTTCTGTGTTAGGACCAACTATACCGTCAACGGTAAGAGAGTTAGCCTTCTGATATGCCTTAATAGCCGAAACAGTGGAATCGCCAAGAATACCGTCGATGCTACCGTTGTAGTAGCCGAGCTTCTTAAGATCCTGCTGGAGCTTCTTTGCCTTAGTAACGATAGATGTCAATGTGTTAGGACCTGCATTACCGTCAACTGTAAGACCGTTATCTCTCTGATATTCCTTAACCGCCGCCAAGGTCTTTGCACCAAACGAACCGTCGATAGAGCCGTTGAGGTGTCCGAATACAACGAGTGCCTTCTGGAGATACTCAACCTGAACACCGGTTGCGCCCTGTCTAAGCGACTGATTTGTCTTAAACTCCTCAGGAGTAGAGGGTGTTGTAGGTGTCGAAGGATTTGAAGGTGCCGAAGGTGTCGAAGGAGTTGAAGGAGTCGAAGGTGTTGAAGGAGTTGTAGAGCTATTCAACTTAGCAATCGATGCAGAAATCTCTGCAAGGGTCTTAGGACCTGCTACGCCGTCAACAGTGAGGTTATGTACCTTCTGGAAGGATCTAAGAGCCGAAAGTGTACCGTCACCCAAGGAAACGTCAATTGTTCCGTGGTAGTAACCAAGCTTCTTAAGATTGATCTGGAGGTTAGCGCCCTTATTCTTCATAGAGGTAAGAGTCTTGCTACCTGCCTGACCGTCTGCGGTAAGACCGTTTTCGGACTGATATTCCTTTACTGCCTTAAGGGTGTTGTTACCGAAGTTACCGTCTGCAACGTCATCAAGGTGTCCAAAGATTCTAAGAATCTGCTGCATGTATCTAACCTGCTCGCCTGTGCTACCCTTAACGAGAAGCTGATTGGTGTTAAGCTTCGACTTAACAGTCAAATCAAGATTAGACGTGCTTGAGGAAGAACCGCTTGATGTATTTCCGGAGGATGTGCTACCGGAAGATGTATTTCCGGAGGATGTGTTATCGGAAGATGTACCACCGGATGTAGAACCGCTTGAAAGATCGTTAACTGCCTTTGTAAGTGCGTTAAGAGTTGCGGTATCTGCTACACCTGTTTCAGAAAGACCGCTTGCCTTCTGGAATGCCTTGAGAGCCGCTATTGACTTCTCGCCGAACATACCGTCGATAGAACCGTTATAGTAGTTAAGCTTCTTAAGATTGTTCTGAACTGCAACTACCTTGTTCTTAAGAGAGGTCAAGGTGTTCTGTCCTGCCTTACCGTCAACGGTAAGACCGTTATCTGTCTGATACTTCTTAACAGCCTCGAGAGTCTTTGCGCCAAAGCCGCCGTCAACAGTCAAAGGACCGTAGCCGAGAGCGTTAAGAGCCTTCTGCATATACTCTACCTGAACACCGTTATCTCCCTGAACGAGAAGCTGGCTTGTGTAGAACTCGTCGCCGTCAACGTAGGTTGAGCCGGAGGGAGCTGCGGGAACGCTCTTTGTGTAGCGGTAAATCTTGTAGCTGCCGCCGTACTTAGAAGCAAGGCCCGAAGGAGTGTAGGTCGTCTTCTTAAGCTGAGGAGGTGTCTGCTCAGTGATCTCAATCGAAGTAATAGCGCCACTTGCGTTATACTTAAGACCTGTTACGAGAACAACGTGAGGAGATGAGTTAAGACAGTCACCAAGCTGAAGCTTGTTGGTTGCGTTACTTGTGGTAACGTTTCCTATACATGTAGAAATGTTAGGAATAGAGTATGTGGTCTGTCTGCTTGTACCCCAGCACCATGCTACGAATGCGGAGCAGTCGGTTGCATAGTAGGTAGAACTCTTCTGATACTTAGATCTGCTGGTGTAGAATACACTGCTTGCAGACTGTGTAGACTTAAGGAATTCGTCTACAGATACACCGTAACCGATGTATTTACCCGAATAAATAGGCTGACCGTAAGGAAGTCTGTACGTGCTACCTGCAGAAAAGGTATATGCACTGTTCCAGCCCTTAACGGTTTTCTTACAAACCCAAGTGGAATTCCAAAGGTAATTCGCTCTGTCAACAATATTCTGCTGATTCTGAGTTACCGCACTTGTGGTTGTAGGCATAACTATAACAAAGGTACTCAAAACAAAAATAAGCACCAATGCAAAGCTAAGAACTTTTTTCAAAATCTTTTTACTTGCCATAGTTTCTTTCCTCCATTAATTTTAAGTATAATCATATTGAAAAAACGTAAATAAGCGCAGGGGTACCCCTGCTGATACTATTATATTACTTTTTTGGCAAAAAGTCAACCTCGTTTTGTCGCTTTCTCCTATTTTGACAACTTATCAAACATTTTTTTGTGCATTTAGACGATAAATTTTTAACAATCTTAAAAAATGGCATCAAAATGTGAAGATTTTGTGTACTTTGTATAAATCCAAATTCCAATTCAGTAAAATTTTGGAAGGATATATAATAAAAACACCAAGCGAAGTTTTATTCTTATCGCCCTTGCCAACTCGCAAATTAAATGGTATAATTAAGATAACGCAATAAAAACAGCAAATCGGAGATGTAAATATAAAATGTATTCAAGAGTCTACGTTGAAATAACAAACACCTGCAATATGAGCTGCTCGTTTTGTCACGGAACCAAGCGAGAAAGCAAAAAAATGTCGCTTGGAGAATTTGCACGAGTGGTTGGAAGCCTACGAGGGGTAACCGAATATCTTTATTTACACGTTTTAGGAGAGCCACTTACCCACCCTATGCTCCCCACATTTATAGAGTACGCAACAAAAAACGGATTTAAGGTTGCAATAACCACAAACGGTACTCTGCTTTCAAAGCTTGGC
>JAZRAJ010000053.1:0-9048 GCA_045634485.1 Eubacteriales bacterium
GATGATATATAGCGAAAAGCTTGGCAAGTACGTTCTTTGGATTCACTATGAAAACGGTAAGAACTATCTTCAGGCGGCAATAGCGGTTGCAACCTGCGATACTCCTGACGGAGATTTTACATATCACGGATATTATAATCCCATGGGCGAAATGTCAAGAGATTGTACTATATTTATTGACAGAAACGGCAAGCCTTATTTTGCATCTGCGGCGGTTGATAATGCAGATCTTCACATCTATTCCATGACCGACGATTGCCTTAAAACTGATAAGCTTGTAAACGTTCTTTTCCCCGGAAAGTTCAGAGAGGCTCCTGCGTTCTTTGATAATGGAGAGGCTATTTATCTTCTTACATCTCAATGCACAAACTGGTGTCCCAATCAGTGCGGTTGGTCAAAGGTAGGCGCTGTTGAGGATAAGTGGCAGGAAAACATTCCCTTTGGCGATGATACCACCTATAGAACTCAGCCTGCGTTTGTGCTTACGCTTGACCTTAACGGCAAAAAGCAGTTTGTATACGTTGGAGATAGATGGGGCGGAAGCAATTGGGATCTTGATCTCGATCATTTTCAGTATATGGAATCCTGCTATTACTTCGCGCCTATAAGCATTGACGAGAACGGTAATTTTGTATTTGAGGAGTGTAATTCCTTTATGTTCGACGTTAACGGCGAGGGCTTTATAAAGGTTGACTAAAAAGGATTACTGATATTTTATATGGCTATCTTGATTTATTTAATTGAGATAGCCAATATTTTATTAATTTTAGATTGACACTCTTTAAAAAATAATGTATAATCAATGTAATGATATGCTGGAAAGGGGCTACTGCGAATGAAGAGAATAGTTTTTCACATAGATGTTAATAGCGCCTTTTTATCATGGGAGTCGGCGTCGAGAGTAAAGCGGGGGATGAGTGATTTAAGGCTTGTTCCATCGGCGATAGGCGGAGATAGAGATAAAAGAACGGGGGTTATATTGGCAACCTCTATTCCCGCAAAATGCTATGGTGTAAAAACCGGAGAGCCTGTGGGTATGGCATTAAAGAAATGCCCAAATCTCGTTTTGGCTCGACCAAATTTTGCTTTATACGAGGCAAGCTCCAAGGCGTTTATGGATATCTGTAGAGAATATACACCGGTTCTTGAAAAATTCTCAATTGATGAGTGCTTTCTTGATATGACGGGAATGGAAAAGATATATCCCGATATTTTGGCAACGGCGTATGAAATAAAGGATAGAATAAAAAACGAGTTAGGATTTACCGTTAATATCGGCGTAGGCTCAAATAAGCTTCTTGCTAAAATGGCAAGCGATTTTGAAAAGCCCGATAAGGTGCATACCTTATTTGACTATGAATTTCAAGAAAAGATTTGGCATTTGCCTGTGCGCTCTCTTTTCTCGGTTGGAGAATCAACCACCCAAAAGCTTAAAAAATCTTGTATAAAAACTATCGGAGAGCTTGCACGCTTAGATGTATCCTTTTTAAAATCCTTATTTGGCGTAAAAATGGGAGAGCATTTGCATAATTTTGCAAATGGAATAGACGATTCTCCTGTGCTTGAAAGCAGAGAAAGGGCAAAGGGCTACGGTAATTCGGTTACCCTTGAGGACGATGTTAAAACTATAGCTGAGGCGAATAAAATACTTCTTGCCCTTGCGGATAGCACGGCGGCTCGTATGCGTGCGGACGGAGTAAAAGCACGATGTATTTCAGTTACTATTAGAGATATTGATTTTAATGATAAATCTCATCAACGAAAATTAAGCTCGGCTACCGATATTACAACAGAGATATTTGATATATGCAAATCATTAATAAAGGATTTGTGGGATACGAAAAAGCCGTTAAGACTATTGGGTGTATCATTAAGTGATGTTACCGATGAGGATGACGTTCAGCTTTCTTTATTTGATTGTGATAAAAGGGATAAGGAAAGAGCAATTGATAGAACAGTAGATAGTATAAGAAGCAAATTTGGAAAAAGCACTATCGTTAGAGGTAGTGTATATAAAAACGGTATTAATGTCGGAAAGAAAAATAAAAAATAGGCGCTCGGTCATAATGACTAAGCGCCTAAATTTATTGTGATTTAATTATTGAGCGGGAGTAAGGTATTGCTCGTAATTCTTAAGCTTTGCTTTTGTGAATACGCTTGTTTGATAGTATGTAACGCCTACCTTAGAAAGCTCCTTGCTTTGCATAGTAACGTTCATATTGGATACTATCGGGATAACAGGCATATCTATTAAGAGAATTTCTTCTGCCTCATGCAAAAGCTCTGCACGAGCATTGGGATCTGCTTCCTTTTCTGCTGCAGCAATCTTTTCATTAAAGACTGCGCTATCATAACCGCTTATATGGGGCTTAACCTCAAACACAGGAGAATCGGGAGTTCCCGTTGCGGTTCCTGCATAACCCTTTGCAAACTGTGCCAATGTTGTAAATGCATCTGCGGAGTATGCTACGTAGTCAATTGCCGCTACCTCAAATTCGCCCTTAGTAAGATTTTCAGCAAAGATATCATCCTTTACTCCAACAATCTTTTCGCCACCTGTAAGTGTTTTGTCGGTGTTGTCCTTAAGGGCAACCTTGTTAACGGTAACCTTAAATCCAAGGTCGCACCAAGAAGCCGCTACCATCTCGGCAATCTTTATATGAACCTCGTCATAAGCGGGAACAGAAATGCTAAAGGAATACTTGGAGGGATTGATGCCTGCCTCGGAAAGCTTTGCAAGAGCGGCATCCTTAGCGGGGCTTGCCGAAATAGTATTGGAGGAAGCCTCTCTAAATGTTTTTTTGTCTGTATTAGCGTTGAATACGCCGTTAGGAACTATACCGCTCGCAGCCTCTGCAAATACGATTGCATTAGCAATTTCCTCACGGTTGATTACAAGAGAAAGTGCGGTACGAACCTTATCGTTTGCGAATATCTTTTCGCCGTTAATTTCGGCGTTTTCGTTAAGAATATAGGTGTGGGTGCTTAAAGCATCAGTTACAGTAGCGTTCTTCTTCCACTCCTCAAGGGTGTACTTTGAGCGTGCAGAAAGAGGAATATCGCCTACGAAGAATATCTCGCCTGCCTCATATGCGGAGAGGATAGCGTCATCCTTCATAGTATAGTCAATTATTAATCTAAAGGGAGTAACCGACTTATCAACGGCATCCTTCATAAAGTTTCTGCGGAAATAAGCGTTTCTTTCAAGAGTGATTCCCGCAGTAGCTTCTGCATAGGAAACGGTTTTTAAACGGAATGGACCGCTGCACACCATCAACATAGGGCTCTTAGACCAGTCGTTTGCAACAGCGACTCTGGAGAGAACGTCCTCACGGAGAGGAACGAGCGCAAAGCTTGTAAGCTTGTTAAGGAATGCATCGTAATCTATGTCACGATCCTCAAAGGTAATTTCGATATCTGTGTTATTGAGAGCGGAAATACCAACGTCATCTATAGTTACCAAGCCTTCCTTAGCCGCCTTAGCGTTCTTTATATCATAAAGAAGAGAAGCCGCCTCAAAGGAATTGGTGGGATCAAGCAATCTTTGCCAAGCAAAAACCGCATCGTTAGCATTTATTGCGCTTCCGTCTGACCAATATGTATCGTTTCTTAATTCGATAAACATTGTGTTTTCTTTTTTATCAATCTTATAGCTCTTTACAAGAGATTTTTCAACCTTTCCGTCAGAATTCATAACAAAAAGGTTATCATACAAAAGGGAAACGATTTTGAGAGCTGCTTCGTTTTTATATGCTTCTGCGGGGTCAAAGTTATAAATTGCCTCGCTTAGATACATTTTGATCTCAGCGCCATCATCTTTACTTTCCTTATTGCCACAGCTTACGAGTGATGTTAAAATCATTATAAAGCAGAGCAAAAGTGCTAAAAATTTTTTCATAGTTTTTATAGACCTCCTATGGCTTTACAGTTTTCTAAGCACGTTAATATACAGTTTATATTATATCATTTTTTACTAATAAAATCAATCGAAAACAGTATAAGATTTACACTTTTGGATAATTGCACAATATATATAACATATTATTGTGCAATTTTAACATCTTGCTGTTTTGCTAAATAAAAAGTTTCAAAAATGGAATATTTTTTACTAAAAACTATTTACAAAAGGCTTTTTGTATGGTATAATAATTCCGTAAATGGAAATGCGAGGTGCGGTATGGATTATATTAGTCGAATTAAACAAGTAAAAAACGAAAAAAAGATTACAAACGAGAAGCTTTCGGAGCTTACAGGTATTCCGCTTAGTACCGTAAGTAAGATACTTGCAGGTATAAGTGATTCTCCAAAGCTTTCAAATATGGTTCTTATTGCGAGAGCCTTGGGATGCACGCTTGACTATATTGTAAGCGGAACGCCTGAAAATAATAACAATTATACCTTAAGTGAAAAGGAAATAGAATTTATAGAGGTATACCGTCAGCTTGATTTTTACGGCAAGGATCTTGTTAACACTGTTGCTCAAAAGGAGCTTGATCGCTTGGGCGTTATATCAGAGGGGACATTTGCTGCGCAGGGCGCTGCGATTCAATCCGAGCAACCTAAGGCAAGAATACTTTCTATGCCTCAATCTGTTGGTGGTAATTATTCGTATGATTTTGCAAAGAAGGCGATTTTGCTCTATGATCTTCCCGTATCTGCGGGCCCCGGAGTATACCTTGATGATGAATCGGCAGAGCAGATTAGTATTCCGTTAAATGAGAAAACCGACAGTGTATCCTTTGCTTTAAGAATAAGCGGTAACAGTATGGAGCCTAAGTATCACGACGGAGATATCGTTTTGGTGGAAAACGCCGAAAGCGTTAACATTGGCGAGCTTGGTATATTTATTCTTGACGGCAACGGCTATTTCAAAAAATACGGTGGAGATCGTTTGATATCTCTAAACGAGGACTATGGAGATATCCTGCTAAGAGATTATGTAGAATCGGTTTGCTGTGGACGAGTTGTTGGCAAGCTTAAGCGTAAGTAATATATTTAAACTAAAAAATACGCACTTTTTTGGTGCGTATTTTTTTATATTTGTGGAATACTAATCAAAAGGAGCTGATGATTTAATGATAAAGGTAATTGAGGCAATAAGCGATATGAACATAGGTGGTGCAGGTAAGCTTTTAGTTAGTCGAATAAAATATTCAAATAAAGAAAAAATCAAGTATTTCGTAGTTCTACCGAAGGGAAGCCTGTTGACTGAAAAAATAAAAAAGGCGGGGGCGAGAATAATTGAAATTGACAGCTGTAAAAATCGGTCTTTTGATTTAAGTGGGATTTTAACTATATATAAAATTATTAAGCGTATTTCTCCGAGCATCGTAAATTCTCACGCTTGCGCTTCTGCAAAAATAGCCGGACGACTTGCAAGAGTGGATGTAAATTTATTTACTCGGCATTGCGATTTTCCAACCCTAAAAATATATTCTTTTCCATTGGTAAAAAGTATTTCCAAGGCTTTTAATGAATTTATTTGCGATGGTGTGATTGCGGTATCCGAATCCGCAAAGAGCAATCTTTTGTCGGTTGGAATTGATAAGAAAAATATTAAGGTAATAATAAACGGTGCAGAGGGCTTAACGGCTTTATCAGAAGTGGAAAAGAAAAAAATCAAGGCAGGACTAAAAATTCCTGCCGAGGCTATAGTTATAAGTATTTTTGCGCGTCTTGAGGTATACAAGGACCATAAAACTTTGTTGCGTGCCGCAAAAGCTTTAAAAAACAATAAGGATATATATTTTCTTATTGTTGGCACAGGGAGCCTTGGCGAATATCTAAAAAGTTACGCCGCAAAGCTCGAAGTAGAAGATAACGTGCGTTTTTTAGGCTTTGTCGACGATGTTTCGAAAATAATGAATATAACCGATATAAACGTAAATTGCTCTATCGGCACCGAAACCTCATCTTTAGCGCTTTCAGAGGGAATGAGCCTTGGTATTCCTGCGATTGCAAGTGATTATTCGGGAAATAAATATATAGTAAAAAATGATATAAATGGCTTGATATATCCTCAGCGCAATCATATTGCTCTTGCTAAATGTATTTTGCGTTTAGCGTATGATAAAGCGCTTTACTCACGCCTGGCGAAGAATGCAAGTATAAGATTTCAAAACGAGCTTAACGCCAAGCGTATGACGCTTGAAACCGAGCAATACTATTTTTCATTGCTAAAAAGTAAAAAGCTTATGCGTTCTTCTCGATAAGCACCGATAGTGAATTCTTAAACTTTTGCGTTGCATTTATAATAAAGGTAGCGCTTGCGGTCGAATTTTCAAAGGCATCCTCAATGCTTTTTATATATTTATAAAGCTCGAGTTCAAATTTTTCATATGCATTAAATCGGTTTTCGCAAGTAACTATAATATCCACCTTCATCTCTTTATCCGCTTGAATTAGCAGGGAAGCAAGCCTTGCGTTTGTTCTGCTAAGTTCGGTTATCATAGGCGATATTTTAGCAAAAAATGCATAGTATTTTTTCAAGTATTCGTCGGATTTGCTTTTGCTTTGTCCTATGCTGAAGGTAAGCATATCACCTTGACTGAAGCCGTTTATAAATTCATCTGCCGCATTCTGCATATTCTTTGCTAACGCTACAATTCTTTTCGAAATATTTTCTTGCTTTATTTTTAATTCGTCATTCATAAAAAAATACCTTTCGAAGCATTATAAAAAACAACAGGGTGTCCCGCTTTAACGGTCCACCCTATTTTGATGTAACGCTTACTTTATTTCAACGTTAACCTCTTTGCCGTCTGCGATAGCGGCGGTCTTCATTAAGCTACGGATAGCCTTAGCTATCTTTCCGTGCTTACCGATAACCATACCCATATCGTCCTCGGCAACGCTTAATGTAAGATTAACTCTTTTTCCGTCAACCGATTCAACAACGGTAACGTCCTCGGGGGAGTCAACGATTGCCTTAGCAATGCCACTCAACATTTCCTTCAAATCTGTCATCAGAAGTCACCCGCAAAAAGAATTAGTCAACGATGTTCGACTTTTTAAGAAGCGCACGAACGGTGTCAGTAGGCTGAGCTCCGTTCTTAATCCAAGTCTTAGCCTTTTCTGCGTCTATTTTAACTTCATCTGTGCGAGGGTTGAAGTAACCAATCTCCTCGATGAAGCGACCGTCTCTGGGAGAACGGCTATCAGCGATAATAACGCGGTAGGTGGGAGCCTTCTTTGCGCCCATTCTTCTAAGTCTCATTTTTACTGCCATTTTTGTTTCCTCCAAAAATTATAAAGTTTTATTTTTTATTTTTTTATTTTTATTTAAAAATCCGATTTAAAACGGAATTTTCATTTTTCCTCTACTAAGCTTTGAAAGCTTTTTAGGATCTGAGAATTGCTTCATAAATGCACGTATCTGCTCAAACTGTTTGAGAAGCTTGTTAACCTCCTCGACCGTTGTTCCGCTACCGGCTGCAATTCGCTTTTTGCGTGACGCATTGAGTATATCGGGCTTTTCACGCTCACGCTTTGTCATTGATTTAATGATAGCCTCTTGACGTGCAAGTGCCTTTTCGTCAATCTTTGCGTCCTTAAGTCCCTTCATACCGGGCATCATAGCCATAAGCTGCTCCATGTTGCCCATATTTTTAATCTGCGAGAACTGCTCGAGATAATCATCAAGCGTAAAGGTTGATTCACGAATCTTCTTTTCAAGCTCCGCCGCCTTCTTCTCATCATAAGCCTGCTCGGCTTTTTCGATAAGTGAAAGCACGTCACCCATACCAAGAATTCTCGACGCCATTCTATCGGGGTGGAAGGGCTCTATAGCGTCAAGCTTTTCGCCGACGCCAATAAACTTAATCGGCTTACCTGTAACGTGACGAACCGAAAGAGCGGCACCGCCTCGAGTATCTCCGTCAAGCTTTGTAAGAATAACACCCGTAACGTCAAGCAAATCGTTAAACGTGCTTGCAACGTTAACGGCATCCTGACCAATCATTGCGTCAATGGTAAGCAATATCTCGGTGGGATTTACCTTTGCCTTAATATCCTGAAGCTCCTTCATAAGCGCTTCGTCTATATGCAAACGACCTGCGGTATCAATAAATACCATATCGTAGCCCTTCTGGTTTGCATATTTTATGCCTTCCTCCGCAATTTTAACGGGGGATACCTTATCTCCAAGGGTAAATACCGGAATACCAAGCTTTTCGCCAACGATTTGGAGTTGCTTTATAGCAGCAGGACGATAAATATCGCACGCTACGAGCAAAGGATTTTTGCCTTGCTTCTTGTAAAGTCCCGCAAGCTTGCCCGCATGCGTTGTTTTACCCGCACCTTGAAGACCAACCATCATAACAACCGTTGGTGGCTTTGATGAAATAGTAAGCTTTGCTTGCGAGCCACCCATTATAGCGGTAAGCTCCTCGTTTACTATTTTAACTATCTGCTGGGCAGGGAGCAACGATTCAAGCACGTCAGCGCCAACCGCACGTGCGGATACGCTATTTATAAAATCCTTAACAACCTTAAAGTTAACGTCTGCCTCGAGAAGCGCAAGCTTTATCTCACGCATTCCCGCTTTAATGTCGGATTCGGTAAGCTTTCCTTTGTTTTTAAATTTGCGGAAGGCATTTTCAAGCTTTTCACTTAAGCTTTGAAACATATTCCTACCTCCTTTGTTTATTTTTACTTTTCTACGGTTAAAATCAAATCTGCAAGCTTTTGCTGAAATTCTGTGGGAAGCTCAAGCTCTGCGGCAAGTGCCTTAAGCTCTGTGGCTTGACGGGAAACGCTCTGCATTTTTTGCAAAAGTCCAAGCTTTTCCTCAAAAAAGAATAATTCTTCCTCGCATTTTTTAATTATGTCGCGTGCTCCTTGTCGGGAAATTCCTATCTCCGAGGCAATTTCGGCAAGCGAAAGATCCTCATTGTAGTACATATCCATAACCGCACGCTTGCGCTCGGGGAGAAGCTCTCCGTAAAAATCGAGCAAATATCCAAGCTCTAAATTCTTCTCAAACATTAAATTATTCAAAGCCGCCTTTCAACCGATTTAGGTGTAAAGCAAAATACTTTACAAGTATAC
>JAZRAJ010000054.1:0-21129 GCA_045634485.1 Eubacteriales bacterium
CATAAAACCTCACAATCCCCCTTTTTCTTTGGCACGAGAGGCGCAAAGAAAAAGCTTGGCAAAAAGAAAACGCCGTAATTATGGGGCTACTCGCCCCAAACCCCCGCAAGTTTTTTGAAAAAAACTTGACTAAAAACTTTCAAACTTGGGTGCAGTGCGAACATAGGTTGTTCGACGGTTGAGCGCAGGCATTACGGCAAAAAATAAAACCCCAGTTTCAAAGTTTTTGAAAGAATGGGGGTGTGGGGGAAAGAAAAGCGTTTTTTAAAAAGTTTTCTTTCCCCCACGAAAAATATTAACTCAATTATTATCTCTCAATGATAATATCCTCACAGTTAAAGAATTTGTGGCAATTATCAATGATTTTTTGAACAGCGTTAGTAGAAACGTAGAAGCCTCCCTCGCCGTTAACTACGATATAAGCCTTACGAGAGGTAAGAGCGTAGAAGTCAGCGGTGATTGTTTCACCCTCAACGTTAGTAAGCGAGATAGTCGCAAGATATTTAGAGGGGTCTGCGAGAAGAGCCGCCTCGTTCTCTTCGGAGATAGTGTAGTCGTCAACTATAGCCAACGCATTAATGCCCTGGAAGAGCTTTTTAAATATCATAGTTTGGTGTCTAACGTAGGTTTTGGACGTGCCGTTTGCGTAGTCTATCTTGATTTCGTTAAGCTTAACGTAGATAATATTTCCGTTAGAGTCCTTAACGGGATTTTCAAGATACTTAACTCGCTCGCCGATATCGTTAGTACCTGCAAGCAAGCCTGTAGCCGACATCTTAGTCGTTCCGTCGGGAGCGTAGATTATAATATCGGTTTGAGATATTAACCAATAATTGCCCTGCGAGTCGGTAAACTTATACATACCAAAGGTATCAGCCGTTTTACCGTTGCTATCGCTACCCACGATAGCGATAGCGTTATCCTCTCCGTCCTTAATGTTGTTTACCTTAAAGGTAGCCGAATAGTCGGAGGTGGAAATCTTAAGGTCGGTGGTATACTTAATACCCATTTCAAGAGCAAAGGGGTATATCCAATCGTACTCGTCGTAGGAAAGGAAGTTAAAGGTATCTGCCGAAACCTCGCATATCATATCAAAGGTAATACCCGTAACGCTCGACATAGTTGTATCGTCAAGAAATTCAAGCGTGGTATAGGAATAATAATTTCCGTTGGAGTTCTTCTTTGAGATATAAACTGTTTGGAGGAAGTTAACCGTATTTCCCGCATCGTCCTTTGCGGTGCGCTTAAAGGAAACCGTGTATTCCGCATCGT
Source organism: Eubacteriales bacterium (assembly GCA_045634485.1). Lineage (GTDB taxonomy): Bacteria > Bacillota > Clostridia > Oscillospirales > CAG-272 > HGM12713. Next base: position 1,273 of record JAZRAJ010000054.1, read on the forward strand.
AAACGTACTTTTTGGTTCCGTTTTCGTTAAGGATAGGATTGCCCTCTGCGTCGAGAGCCTCCTTCATAAGTCCGTACTTAGCGCGATCTGCCTGCGAGGGCGAAAGCACTGCGATATCTACGATGGTAGGATCCATAAATGCAAGCAAGCAGGCGTCTATCTTATCGTAGTTAGGCTGATAGGATTTAGAGCGCTCGTCGGTAAATACGTATGGCTTGCTACCGTTAACGGTTCCCGTTCTGTCGGCTATCGGAATAAAGGTAAAGGAGATGATATTTTTATATCCGCCGTCTGCCTTCTTCTTAAGCGTGAAGTCGGTAACGTCATAGTAATCGTTTTGGGTTACTGGATAAGCAATACCCGGAGTAACGTAGGTCTTAGCCTCGGTAAGGATAGAGCTTTTAATTGAGGCTCCGAGAACGTATACCTTACTTCTCGGCTTTTCAATTTCGCCGTCAAGCTCGATATACTGAGCGTAGTAGCCACCGCCGTTTATAAGACTGTCGCCGATGAGCATTTTATAGCGCTCGCCGCTTGTTGTAGTAAGAATATAGTAGGTGGGGGTGTAATCGTATTCAACGGTTATCTCCTCGCCATTTTCGTTCTTTTCGGTCTTTGTTCTCTTTTCGGGTGCAAGACCGTACTCGGCAAGGTCGATGCTGCCGTCTATCATTTTAGGCTCGTCAACGCGAGTAACCGCAAGCGGATATCCCGCCGCAACCGCAAGAGAGGAGATATAATCCTTTTTAAGCGTGAGAAGCGGAGAGCCGCTAAGCACGAAGTCGGATTTATCGTCTGCCTTCATCTCGGCAATATTAAAGCGGTAAAGCCTAAAGGTATCGGTTTGATTGTGAACCTCTATAGAACGAATGTTTTTGCTTTCGATGTGATTAAAGATAAGCACCTTTTCGTATTCGGTAAGCTCTCCGTCACTGATATCGGGAACGGCACGGGTGTAATACTCGCCGGTATCCTCCTTTACCTCAACCAGAGTTCCGCTTTCGGTAACAAAGTATCCAAAGGCTTCCTCGGTGGGGAGGAGCGATCCGCTTTTATCGTATAATTTCCACAATCCGTTAACCGATTTAATATAATAGGTTGTGCCGTCCGCCTCGTCAACGTAGGGAATTACGTTGTTTACGTAATCGTTGACGAAGTAGAGCGCAACAGCCGAGGCAATGACGAGAAGAACCGAGATAATAATTATTATTTTGCGTCTTCGCAAAAGCGAGGACCTTTTTCTCTGTTCTCTGCTTTCTATCATCTGTTCTTTCTCCTTACTAATACGAATACGCCTGCGCAAAGAGTGATAACGATAGGAGCTACCGTAAGAGCAACGGTGTATTTGGTGGCGTCACCCGTTGAAATTTCTTCTATTGAATAGTTTGCAAATTCCTTAAAGTCAAGTCCAACCGGCACAGGCTCACGTCCGCACATCTGGAATACCGAGAGAAGGATATCCTCGTTTCCGTAGGAGTTGGAATAAAGGTATTTGTCGGATGCAAAGTCGGTAGAGCCACAAAGCACAACGTACGCCGAGTCCTCAACGGTGGTGTACTTCTCCTGCTCGTAGTGAGTTTCAACCGATACGCCCATAAGCTTAAAGGGGTCGGATGCGGTAGCCTTTGCAACCTCACTGCCTGCCGCATAGCCTGATGCGGTTTCGTAGGATTTAAACATTGTAAATACGGCTCTGTTGTAAGCAACGTTACCGCCAATCTCGAAGGACTTGGTTTCATCGGCTGCAAGGGGTTGAGTTGTTATCTTATAATCTCTTGCGTATTCGATTGCCATAGCGTCCTCGAATATAACCTTTGCGGAGAGGCCCTGAGCCCAGCCCTCCATAATATCGTTTCTGTCGTAGTTACCGATAATTGCCTCGTAGTTGTTGAGGTTAGAATGCTCGGTGTCCTTAACAACGATAGGATCATCGCCGTTGCGTCTTACCGCAAGTCCCCACTCTGCAAGGAATTCCTCAAGGTTTTCAAGCTCGCCTGTGGTGTGGTCGAGGAATACCATAAATGCGTTGCGGTCTGCAAGGTAAGCGTCAAGCTTTTTAAGCTCGCCCTGCTTTTCAAGACCGTTATTGCCTGCGATAAAGTCTTGCTTGGGGTCAAAGGTTATAAGCAAGCGGCACGCCTCGGGGATTTCCTCGGTTGAAAGGTCGATAGGCTGAGCGCGGTAGCCCGCATTCTCAAGCACCTCAAGGAAGGGAACAAGGTTGTTGCCGTCCTCGTCAACCTCTGCGGAAACAGGGAACTTCTCGCCGTGGTTTACCGTGTAGCAGGCAAGAGGCATCTCGGCTCTCGTTACTGCGAGAATTGAGGATGCGAACGCCTTTTCGCCGTTGTATGCATAGGGCTCGTCGTTGCTAAATACGTAGAAGCTGCGGAGGGTACGAATTCTGTATTCGCTTCCGCACTCGATAATAACACTGTCAAGGCTTATCGTATCGGTGTTGGAGGAGAGATATTTTTGGAATCTCTTGGGATTGCTTATTGCGTTTACGTACTCGGTGGTAATGTAGTCGGGGAATTCTGCACGAAGTTCCTCGGCGTTTTCCTTAACGTAAAGTGTGGTATCGTCAGATTCAAGAGCATCGGGCTCAACGGGGAAAAGGATGTTTACCTTAACGTTCTCGTCACGGTAGTCGGCATCGCCCTCGGTTAATCCATTTTCTTGGTTGTAGGCCTTGTTCTCGGCTCTGAATTTATCAATCATCTCCACAGGGGAGCTAATCTCATCGTCGGCTACCTCGCCGATAAGCTCAAAGCATTCGTCCGAGATAGTAAAGTGAAGGTCGGGAGTCATATCGCCGTACCACATAAATCTTTGGGTTAGAAGCGTCATTATCGCATTAAGGATAATAACAACCGCAATTATAAGCGCAGTAATAGCAAGCGAGGTGCCACCGTAGCGCATTTTGCGTCCTGTCGACGTTTTCATTTTCATCTTTTTTGCGTTCCTTTCATTTAAATTGATGCATTAACCCCAACGGCGCTTGTCATAAACTCGCGCAGTGAGGAAGAGGAACACTCCCGCAACGGAAACGAAATACAGGAGCGAGGATGGGTCGAATATGCCCGACTGGAAGGGGGCGTATCTACTCATAAAGCATACCCAGCTTATAATAAAGCGGATAACGTAGCTTTCGATATAACTGTTTACAAGATTTAAAAGAAGCATAGTTCCAATTATCGAAACCGTGATGATTGCCGCCGCAAGCTGGTTTTCGGTAAGAGAGGAAACAAACATTCCAACTGCAATAAACGCAGCGCCGAGGAAAAGGAGTCCAAGCGTGTTGGAGAGGATGATGGACGCAACGGGTCCAACGCTTGAAGCGTACGCATCGTTTACTCCGTCGATGTTAGCGTAGATGCAAAGCGGAATGAAGTTAATAAGCGAGAGCAAAATTCCAATTGCAAAAAGCGTAAACGCCGCAAGGAATTTTCCAAATACCATTCCCGCAATCGATACGGGGGAGGTAAGCAAAAGCTGCTCGGTGCGAAGCTTCTTTTCCTCTGCGAAGAGTCGCATTGTAAGAAGCGGAATAAGTATTATAAATATAATTGAAATAAATGAAAAGTAGTTCGCCGTATCGTACGTGCCCGAGCCAAGCGTAGTGTAGCAGCACAAAAGTGCGGATACCGCCAAAAATACGCCGAGATAAACGTATCCGATAGCGTTCAAAAAGTATGAACGTAATTCTTTTTTGAATATAGCAAGCATAAAATTGTTTTCCCTTCGTGTTTTTTAGACCTTAATCGTCGTCCTCGTCGCTAAGAAGCGCAGAGTATCTGCCACCGTCCTGCTCCGCCTTTTTCTGCGTGATAGCCTTTGCCATCTCCTGCTCGGCACGTGCCTGACGAGGCGATTTGCCTCTTGCTCTCTCCTGCTTTTCACGCTTGTAGTTGCGTTGATTTTCGGGAGCGCTTTGGTCGACTATCGCAACGAATACATCCTCAAGACTCATACCGAGAGGCTCAAGACCTACAAGAGGCCAGTTCTTTTCGGCAAACATATAGAAAAGACTCTTTCTAACGTCAACCTCGGCTTCGCTTTCGATGTTAAAGATATAGGCATCTCCGTCACGGCTTGGAAGCTGCTCGACGTAGATAATTCCGGTCTTTGACTTAAGAGCCGCATAGACCTCACGCTGAGGACCGCAAACCTTAATTTGGAAGCGACGGTTGCTGTTTACCGCACGGGTGATGTTTTCGGTTTGCTCGTCGGCAACTATTTTACCCTTGTTGATGATTATAATTCTGTCACAAACGGCTTGAACCTCTTGAAGAATGTGGGTTGAAAGAATAACCGTGTGATTTTTGCCGAGCGAACGTAAAAGGTTACGAACCTCGATTATCTGCTTCGGGTCAAGTCCAACGGTGGGCTCGTCGAAGATAATGATTTCGGGATTGCCGATAAGAGCCTGAGCAATTCCAACTCTTTGGCGGTAGCCCTTTGAAAGGTTTTTGATAAGACGCTTGTAAACGTCCTTTATCTTAACAACCTCGCAGATTTCTGCAAGATGCTCCTTTTTGTTAAGCTTGCACGCCTTAAGCTCGAAGGAGAAGTTGAGATATTCCTCAACCGTCATATCGAGGTAGAGAGGGGGCTGCTCGGGAAGATATCCGATGTGCTTTTTTGCTTCAAGGGGGTAGTCAAGAATGTTAACGCCCGCAATTTCAACGGTTCCCTCGGTTGCCGAAAGATAGCCGGTGAGTATATTCATCGTGGTACTTTTGCCCGCACCGTTCGGTCCGAGAAAGCCAACGATTTCGCCCTTTTGAATCTCAATTGAGATATCGTCAACGGCGCAGTTGCTTCCGTAATTTTTTACGAGATGCTCGATTTTTATCATTTTAGGAATTTCCTTTCCTTTAGTAATTTTAGCATTTTTAAAGTCAGATTGCTTAAACAATACTATACATAGTACATTATATCATAGAATTGTAGACGTTTTGTGAATTGTGCGAGAAAATGTGACGAAATGCAGAAATATAAAATGAAGGAATGGTTAGTTTATAGCCAAGTATTTTTGTCGCTTTTTTGAAAAAGTCGGCAGTGCCGACGCCCAATATCGTCCGTAGTGATATAAAGATTTTAACTTTTGTGCCCGATGGCATAGAGCTTTTACAATATCGCGCTAAAAGCTTTCAATCGGGGTTTTCTTTTGGTTAACATTGTGCGTTCAAGCGTTGAGCGTAGGCATTACGGCGAAAAAATAAAACCCCAGTTTCAAAGTTTTTGAAAGATGGGGTACGGGGAAGAAAAGCTTTTTTTAAAAAGTTTTCTTCCCCGCATAAAAACATAAAATACCACAATCCCGCTTTTTCTTTGGCACGAGAGGCGCAAAGAAAAAGCTTGGCAAAAAGAAAACGCCGTTTTTTATGGGCGCTGCCCAAACCCGCAAGTTTTTTGAAAAAAACTTGACTAAAAACTTTCCTGTATGGGTGTGGTGCGAACATAATGCGTTCGACGGTTGAGCGTAGTTATTACGGCGAAAAATAAAACCCCAGTTTAAAGTTTTTGAAAGATGAGGTAAAAGAAACACACCCGACTCAATAATGAAATCGGGTGCGTAAGCTTATTTTTTTACATAACAAGGGGCGAAATTGGCTGTCGGCGCTGCCGACCTTTCTTTTGAGAAAGTTTCTTCCCCCATAAAAAATCATTCACTTAATTATAAACCTTCTGAGCGTTAATAATCAGAGAGTTAGTTGAGTTAACGTTAATAGACTTAAATTCCGATTCGGTTCCGAGGAAGATAAGCTTATTAAAGGATACGCAATTGGAGATAGCGTTTTTGCCTATAGAGGTAACGCTCTTACCAAGGGTAAGCGTGGTAAGGCTTTTACAGTTATCAATGGAATTACTGTTGATAGCCGTAGCGCCTGCGGGTATCGAGAGGCTCTTAAGCTCGGGTCTAAAGGAAATAGCGTACTTATAAATAATGTAGCTTTGACCGTTAAAGCTTTCGGGGAGAGTGATGCTCGTGGCGTCCATATCCTCGTAGCCCATAAGATAATTCTTGCCGCCGAAGGTGTAGAAATAAAATCCGTCCTGCTCAACTATAACGCTTTCGCCGTTGTGAATTTCCTTAGCGTAGGTTCCCGCATAGCCGTTGTCGGTCTTTTGGAAGTCGGCAACTATGTTAAGAGCTGACTCATTTTTAACGTCAACGAGCTTGTGGCAATATAGGAATGCCCATCCCTCGATTTTCGTTAAGCTCTTGGGAAGATTTACGCTCATAAGATTGTAGCACTTATAAAACGAGCTTTCGCCAATTACCTTGAGCGAGTCGGGCAATTTTATATGCTTAAGATTTACACAGTTAGCAAAGCTGTAAACGCCAATGCCTTCAAGCGTTTCGGGAAGCGTGATGTCCTCAAGCGATTCGCAATTATTAAACACCTCGTCGGCAATTTTGGTAACACTGCTTGGAATTTCAATTGCCTTAAGAGATGAACAGTGGAAAAATGCAAACGCCTCTAAATTAGTAAGAGTGTTTGGCAAATCTACCGTTAAAATTGCATCGCAGGACGAAAATGCGTTGTCGCCAATGCTTATAATACCTTCGTTGAAATTAAGTGCGGTTATACTCTGGCAAGCGGTAAAGGAAGCCGTGCCGATGTATTTAAGGCTTGACGGAAATTTAATTTCGGTAATTGCGCTCTGCTTTGCGGCGTGGTCGGCAATAAGCGTTGTTCCGTCCTTGATGTTAAGCGCATCTGCCTTGTCCTCGGATACCTTTAAAAGATAGCTTCCGCAATAAAGCACCTTGTCCGCCCAATTTTGGGCGTTGCTTGCGTATGCGGTAGCGTCGAACGCCGAGAAGCCGATGCTCTCGATTGCGTTGCCAAGCCTTATGTCGGCAAGGGCTGTGCAATTATAGAATGCCGCCGTGCCGATAGTCTTTACCGTGTCGGGCAGAGAAATTGCTTTAAGCGCCGAGCAGTTCTCAAATGCGGAATTGCCTATCATCTCGGTTTTGTTACCAACTGTAACGCTTTCAAGGTTAGCCGCGCTATAAAAGGCACGCTCGGAAATTTCGGTAAGCGAATTAGGAAGCGTTACCGATTTTAAATCCACCGAAAATGCAAACGCATCCTTGCCGATAGACGTAACGCCCTCGCTTACGATTATTTCGGTAATACCCTTGCAAGCCGCAAACGCACCCTCGGCAATAGCCTTAACGGGTACGCCGTTAAAGGTTGAGGGAACGATTATTTTGGAATCTCCCGAGGCACCCTTGCTTACAAAGGTGTAGTAGGATTTGTCCTCGGAGAGAGCAAGCTCAAAGCCCTCGCCAGATACGTCAACGGCGGGTAGGCGAGATTCTGCATTAGTGTCGCTCTCGACTACGCTCTCGCTTTCGCTTTCTTTATTGTTATTTTCATCCTGATTATTGTTTGCGCAGGAGAAAAGCGAGGAAAGGGCGAGAGTGGCAACCAATGCTAAAATTAAAATTCTTTTCATTTTATTATATATACCTTATTATAGATATTATATTTTTGATAACCGTTTGATTAGCCGATTAGTCGGTAATTCTCGGAACTACCTTGCCAACAAGGTAATCCTCGTACTGCTTGTCTGCAATAATGGTGGGGTCGGTCATGGGATTTTCAATAAATCCTGCGCCACCCTCCTCTGATACCGTGAGAAGTGCGTTGGTGGTTCTGCGACGGAAGTTTACGCGGGGAGAACGGATGATAGAATTGAACTGACCGAATACCTTAAATCCAACCTCAACTCCGCCAACCGATGAGTACCACATAATGTAGGAGTTGTTGTAAATGTTGTTCGAGCTTGTCTGCATTGTAAAGCCTGTGCAGAAGTTGTCGCTGTAGCAGATATCGTAGAAGTTATCGTTCCACTCGTCCTCAAAGCCTACGCTGGTGAGGTAGTTTGCCTCGTCTGCAAGCTCGCCCTCGTAAATGTAAAGGGGATGGAGGTTACGGAAGAGGTTACCGCCACTGTGCGCAACGATTCCCTTGTGAACGCTTGCTATTCTCATATTGGTAAGCGTGTTATCGTGTCCCTCAAGGAGAACGCCCCAAGAGCCTACCTTGTTCGTACCAACGATGTTAACGTCACGAACGTCTGCGTCGGAGGAACGGCTATTAGCGCCCCACTTGATATGAATACCGATAACTGTGTTCTTTATAGATACCTTGCGAATTGCGGTTTCACGTCCGCTATCGATAGAAATACCGTTAGCCTTGCCGCTTCCATCAAGAATACCGCCCTCAAAGAAGTAGTTGCTTCCGTTGGTGTTGATATCGTTAAAGGGCTCTGCCGCACCAAGGCGTACGAGCGCCTCGCTCTCTGTCCAATCCTCGGTTGCCTTTATCGTTGCGTAGCAGGAAAGCACCAAGGATACGCTGTGTATCGGGTTTGCAGGCGTGCATATCGGCTTTGAGATCATATATACTCCGTCGGGGAAGTAGAGAGTTCTGTTTGGATTGTCGAGTATGAGCCTTTGAAGCTCGTCCGATACGTCCTTTCCCGTGTTTGCCTCTACGTAGTCTGTTACTATAAGATATCCAAGATTTCTCTCGTTCATGGTTTTTTCTCCTTTTGATTGTTTATTCTTGTGTTTTTTCGTGGGGAAAGGAAACTTCTTGAAAGAAGCTTTCCTTTCCCCACACCCCTATCCTTCAAGAACTTTGAAACTGGGGCTTTATTTTTTGTCATTATGCCTGTGCTCGACCGTTGAACGCACCATGTTAGCACCACACATATTTTGTAGGGACAGGCGTCCTCGACTGTCATAAAATAATTTAATGAATAATGAATGATGAAATCGCTTCGCTGATGAATAATGAATAATTTTGGTAGATTTTCGCTTTGGCGAAAATCAATTTTATCGGCTCCTCATCCGTCAACCACTTCACTCGCTTTTTGGCTCGTTCGGGTTGACACCTTCTCCCACAGGAGAAGGCTTGTATATACCATACTTCCAACAATGGATTGTTAAAAGGCTGTTGTTTAAAGTGACAAATCTGTTAGCCTTCTCTTGTGAGAGAAGGGGGACCGCTTGCGGTGGATGAGTAGATTCTCAATGTCTTTTAGACAAAAGCAGGTGCTAACCTACAATGAATCGGGTATCCGAGGCTCCCTCCGCGAGGGAGCTGGCACGCCTTGTGCGTGACTGAAGGAGTAAGCGCAAATAATAAATTTTTATGTTGCCTTAATACAAGTGCTATTTTTAAACTTACCTCAACTCCTTCCGTCAACCACTTCACTCGCTTTTTGGCTCGTTCGGGTTGCCACCTCCCTCAAGAGGGAGGCTTGCATAAATTCATCGCTCAGTACGTTCAAATATTATTCGGCAATAACCGATTGTATCAAATTACAATGCTCGATATATGAATGTCGGCGCTGCCGACTTTTTTCAAAAAAGCGACAAAAATACTTGGCTATAAACTAACTGTTATTTCACAGAACGCCACATAGCGCCGTCCTTAAGATGAGTGAGGTAATCCTTGTTTTGAACAAGCTCCTCCTGGAAGAAGGGAGCCTGAATGTAGCCGTTACCCGACTTGTCATCGGTTTTGAACTTAAGGAGCGCATTTTCGTTACCGGGAAGGAAGTTGACTTTAATATTCTTAACAACGGAGTTGAAGGGTCCTTGCGCTCTGAAAGCGGTATTTACGCCACCCTTTTTGGTGTACCACATAGCAAAGCAATCGTTGAAGAATGCAAGAGTACGGGGACCAACCTCAAAGCCGGTTGAGAACTGATCGGAATAGCAGTTATCATACCAGTTAGTGCCACCCTCGTCAAGGAAGGCAATGCTCTCGGTAAAGAGTCCCTCAAGGGCGGGCTCAAAGATAAAGAGGGGATGAATGTTGCGAAGAATATTAGTTCCGCTTTCAAGCTTAAAGCCTGTCATAACGCTTGCAATACGCATATTGGTAAAGGTGTTGTCATGACCTTGAACAAGAACGCCAATGGTTCCGGGAACGCCTGCTCCCACTATGTTAACGGTGTGGATGTCGGCATCGGAGGAACGGTTGTTAGCGCCCCACTTTACGTGAATACCAATCATAGTATGCTTAATCGAAACGTTGTGAATGCTTGTTTCGCGTCCGCTATCGATAGAAATACCGTTAGCCTTGCCGTTACCGTCAATAATACCGCCCTCAAGACCGTAGTTGCTACCGTTTGCGTTTATATCGTTAAAGGGCTCTGCCGCACCAAGACGGATAAGAGCCTCGCTATCGCTCCAATCGTCGCTTGCCTTAACGGTTGCAAAGTTTGAGAGAACGAGATGAACTGCATTTGCGGGATTTGCGGGAGTGCAAATAGGCTTTGAGAGGATATACTCGCCGTCGGGGAAGTATATCGTTCTGTGGGGGTTGTCGAGAATGAGCTTTTGAAGCGCATCGGATACGTCAACGCCTGTGTTTGCCTCAATGTAGTCGGTTACAACAACGTAACCAAGCTTGCTTGCGGTGGTCATAATAGATACTCCTTTTAAATTTATAATTTATTCGTGTTATTCGTATTCGTGTTTATCCGTATTTATCTGTACTTATCCGTAGTTATCCGTAGTTATCCGTACTGTACGCATCAACGCATCAGCTGTCAATGGTTGATATAGTAAGCGTCATTTCCTCAAGAACGTTAAGCACTGCGCGAACGGTGTCGAGCGAGGAGAAGAGCGTAATGTTGTTCTCAATCGCATTGTGGCGAATTGCAAATCCGTCCTTTTGAGTGTCGGTATGGTCGGAGCTTACGCTGCTTGTGTTGATAACGTAGGTTATATGTCCTTGCTTCATAGCGTTAACGATATCGTTGTTGTCGGGACCTATCTTGCGGTGCTGATGCGTACGAATACCGTGCTCACGCAAGAACTTTGCCGTGCCCTCGGTTGCTTCAATGTTAAAGCCGAGGTTGTAGAAGCGACGAATGAGGGGGAGTGCCTCCTCCTTATCCTCGTCGGCAATGGTGGCAAGAACCGTACCGTAGTTTGCAACTATAGTTCCCGAGGCTTGAATAGCCTTATACATAGCGCGGTTTAAGGTGTTATCGTAGCCGATAGCCTCGCCTGTGGATTTCATCTCGGGGGAGAGGTAGGAGTCTACGCCGCTAATCTTACGGAAGGAGAATACCGGAACCTTGCAGTACCAACGCTTCTTCTCGGGCGGGTAAAGCTCGTTAAGACCAAGCTCCTTAAGGGTTTTGCCAAGAATTACCTCGGTTGCGATGTCTGCAAGCGAGTAGCCCGTGGACTTGGAAAGGAAGGGAACTGTACGCGAGGAGCGGGGGTTTACCTCGATAATGTAAACGTCGTCCTTTGCGTCAACTATAAACTGAATGTTAAAGAGTCCAACAATGCCAATGGCAAGTCCTAACTGCTTTGAGTAATTAAGAATCTTTTGCTTAACCTCGTTCGAGATGCTGTAGGGCGGGTAAACGCTTATACTGTCGCCACTGTGAACGCCCGTGCGCTCAACAAGCTCCATAATACCCGCAACGAATACGTCAGTACCGTCGCAGATAGCGTCAACCTCAACCTCCTTACCCTGGATGTAGTGGTCAACGAGAACGGGCTTGTCCTCGTCTATCTCAACTGCGGTGCGCAAATAGGTGCGAAGCTGATTTTCATTTGCAACGAGCTGCATTGCACGTCCGCCAAGCACGAAGCTCGGACGAACCAAAACGGGATAGCCGATGCGCTCGGCAACCTTAACGCCGTCCTCGATTTTGGTAACCGCATGGCCCGAGGGCTGGGGAATACCAAGTGAGGTAAGTATCTTTTCAAATGCATCTCTGTTTTCGGCTCTGTCGATAGCCTCGCAATCGGTGCCGATTATCTTAACGCCCTTTGCCGCAAGGGGAGCCGCAAGGTTGATTGCGGTTTGTCCGCCCAAGGAGGCGATAACGCCGAGGGGCTTTTCAAGCTCGATTACGTTCATAACGTCCTCAACGGTAAGAGGCTCAAAGTAGAGCTTGTCGGAGGTGGTGTAATCGGTTGAAACTGTTTCGGGGTTGTTGTTTATAATTATTGCCTCGTAGCCACACTTGCGAATGGTGTTTACCGCGTGAACCGTTGAGTAGTCAAACTCAACGCCCTGACCTATACGTATAGGTCCTGCGCCGAGAACCACTATCTTCTTGCGGTCGGTAACGATGGAATCTGTTTTTCCTTGGTACGAGGAATAGAAGTAAGGTGTGTACGCTCCAACGTGCGCCGTGTCAACCATGCGGAACGCAGGGAAGAGCCTTTGCGCGTGGCGCATATCGTATACGTCGTTTTCGCTTACCTCCCAAAGGCGGGCTATATACTTGTCCGAGAAGCCCATTTCCTTTGCATCCTTTAAAAGGTTTACGTTAAGCTTATTGTTTTTAAGCTTTGCTTCCATATCGGTTATCTTTTTAAAGGACTGAAGGAAGTAAGGAGTTATTTTTGTTATCTCTGCAATCTCCTTTACGGTGTGACCGTGGCGGAGAAGCTGAGCGATTGCAAAGATGTTATCATCGTGAAATTCCTCTATGTAGATAAGAAGCTCTGCGTCTGTGTAGCTATCAAACTTGGGAATATAAATATGACAGCATCCAATTTCGAGCGAGCGCACCGATTTTAAGAGGCACTCCTCAAGATTAGAGCCGATACCCATGCATTCGCCCGTAGCCTTCATCTGCGTGCCAAGCTTGTTGGGTACGGATGTGAATTTATCAAAGGGGAAGCGTGGGAACTTTGCAACCACGTAATCAAGCTGAGGCTCAAAGCTTGCCTTTGTTCCCGCAACCGATATCTCGTCAAGCGTCATACCAACCGCTATCTTTGCGGTAACTCGCGCAATAGGATATCCCGATGCCTTGGATGCAAGCGCCGAGCTTCTGGAAACGCGGGGGTTAACCTCAATAAGGTAATATTCCGAGGAGTTGGGGTTAAGAGCAAACTGAACGTTGCATCCGCCCTCTATCTTAAGCTCACGGATAAGCTTTATTGCGCTATCGTTAAGCATCTTAAGGTCGTGGTCGTCAAGAGTCATAATGGGTGCTACAACCAAGCTATCTCCTGTGTGAACGCCTACAGGGTCGATATTTTCCATTCCGCAGATGGTAATTGCGTTGTCATCGCTGTCACGCATAACCTCAAATTCTATTTCCTTAAAGCCGCGAACGCTCTTTTCAACGAGAACCTGATGAACGGGAGATGCCGCAAGCGCACCTATTGCAAGCTCGTAAAGCTCTTCATTGGTGTAGGCAAATCCGCCTCCCGTGCCTCCAAGCGTAAATGCGGGGCGGAGAACCACGGGGAGTCCTATTCTTTCAGCTGCCGCCATAACGTCCTCAACGGTGTTTGCTATCTCTGAAGGTATTACAGGCTCGCCAATAGATTCGCAAAGCTCCTTGAACATCTCTCTGTCCTCTGCGCGCTCAATAGACTCGCTTGAGGTTCCGAGAAGCTTTACGTGGGTTTCCTTTAATATACCCTTTTTCTCAAGCTCCATAGCGAGATTAAGTCCCGTCTGTCCGCCTATTCCGGGAACGATTGCGTCGGGACGCTCGTAACGTATGATTTTGGCAACGTATTCAAGAGTAAGGGGTTCCATATATACCTTGTCGGCTATAGTTGTGTCGGTCATTATCGTTGCAGGGTTGGAGTTTACAAGTATTACCTCGTAGCCCTCCTCCTTAAGCGCAAGACACGCTTGTGTGCCGGCATAGTCGAACTCAGCCGCCTGACCTATTACTATAGGACCGGAGCCGATTATCATTACCCTTTTGATATCTGTTCTTTTTGCCATACTTTTTCCTCTTTCTGTTTTGTATATAAATGTGAATTATTTGCTTTTTTGGTTTTGTTTTTATTTTTTCGTGGGGGAAGAAAACTTTTTAAAAAAAGCTTTTCTTCCCCCAAACCCCCATCTTTCAAAAACTTTGAAGCTGGGGTTTGGGTTTATGTTTTAATTTTTGCGCTCAACGGACGAACGCACAATGTTCGCACTGCACCTATTTTGTAGGGACAGGCGTCCCCGACTGTTCGTTAGCCCTTGCGTGGTAGAAAATAAAAGCCCGGTTGACGATAATGTACGTGCACATCAACGAAACCGGGAAGAACACAGTATTCAGAACAGTCAATAACGCAGTCACCGATAAAGTCTGCGTGAGAAAAATTATCGTATTTTTTAGGTTGAGAGTCCTTGATGAAAACAGAAGCCTCGTCGAAAATAAATTCTATCATTTTTCCCAGTTCTTCCATATATTTTCTATCTATAAAATTATATCATAGCGTGAATATGTTGTCAATATATTTTTTAAGATTTATTATAATATATAGAGGAAATTTTGCAAAAAAATCCAAAAATAATGCATATAAAATGCATAATATGCAAAAATAATGAATATTATGCAAATAAATGAATAAAATTAAAGCAACGGAGAGGGGGGGAGAAAAAATAATGAATAATGAAGTCGCTTCGCTAATGAATAATGAAAAATGAATAATTTTGGTAAATTTTCGTAGACGAAAATTAATTTTATTATCGTCGAGCGCAGAAATTACGGCAAAAAAATAAAACCCCAGTTTCAAAGTTTTTGAAAGATGGGGTTCGGGGAAGAAAAGCTTTTTTCAAAAAGTTTTCTTCCCCGCATAAAAAACATAAAACCTCATAATCCCGCTTTTTCTTTGGCACGAGAGGCGCAAAGAAAAAGCTTGGCAAAAAGAAAGCGCCGTTTTATGGGGCTACTCGCCCCAAACCCTCGCAAGTTTTTTGAAAAAAACTTGACTAAAAACTTTCATGCGTGGGTGAAGTGCGAACATAATGCGTTCGACGGTTGAGCTTGCTATGTAAACCAAAAACTTCCCATTCAGGAAGTTTTTTGGTGTTACCTTTTTTTCAAAAAAGGTAACGAAAAAAATCCGGCTACAAACTAACTATCATCCAAAAACAATCTTAACGTTAGCAAGGCGAGTGAGGTCGCAAAGCAAGCGAGAATTTAAAAAATGAGAGGTCTTAATATAAAGCTCGCAACGAGGCGCAAGGGTTAAAAAATAACGCTCTAAGACGGAGAAAAGCTCTTTTTTTAGATTTTTTTCTTTTTTTAATATAGAGTCTACCGAAAGAGAAAAAAGCGAGGGCAAGAGAGAGTCGAGGTCCAAAATTAAAAAATCGGGATTGGTAACGGGCGAGGGACGCATAAGCCAAAGAGGCGAGGAAATCGTTATTCCTCGAGGCAGATAGGCGTTAAACTCTCGCCCCTCGGCTTCAAGCAGGCAAAAGGTCTTGTGCAAAAGTCGCAAAGCAACCGAAAGCTCGTTTTCGGTATCAAAGCCCGAAAGCGAAATAGCAAGGCTACCGTATAGCGCAGCGCGGTAAATATCCTCAACGAGCAAGGAAAATGCACGCTCGCCCGACTCAAGGTCCTTTGGTATTGGAATATCAAGCACCAAAAGCTCGGGGCAAAGCCTTTCCCAAAGTCCAACCGCCGCCTCAAATGAATCGTTCTGCCCAAGCACCGAGGCATCGGCAAGAAAATATTCAACTCCCGCAAAGCTCTTTCTTTCAACCTTCAAATCACGTAGCACTCTGCCAAGTGGAGCGTTAAGCAAGGGCATGGCGGACCTTCTTTTTGCCGAATAATAATCAAGCGTTTCAATAGACGGGTCGAGCATCAAAATTCCTCGCTCGGTGTCAACAAGCGCAACCTTGTTTTTGCAAGCCTCGCAGGCAAGCGCATCGCCGTCAAGCGCCAAGCAAGGCACACCAAGCGAGCATACCTCGCCCAAGGCACTTGCGTCCTCGTCGCAAACTACAACCACCGCTATCGGCGGACAAGCAAAAAGCATTCCTCTGTCGAGTCGCTCGCCCCCTCTAACCAAAAGAATCGAGCCCTCGACGTAGCTTTCATCAAAAAGCCTAACTCTGCCTAAAACCGTCGAACCGCCACCTACTGCCACTCGTCCGTTTATTCTTATTTCGGAATATTTTTTACTAAAATCTGCCAACCGAACCACCTCTATGCGTTTTCTTACCTTATTTTTTACAAAAAAATCCTTTTTATGTAAGAAAAATTTTTAAAAAACTCTTTTTTTTTCAAAAAAAATGTGCTATAATATATCCGTAGATCAATCGTTTGATCCTAAATTTTCTATTGGAGGAAATAAACCAATGAAGCTTATAGTAGCAAAAAATTATGATGAAATGTCGGCTGAAGCCGCAAAAATAATGGCAGAGGTAATCAAGAACAAGCCTGACTGTGTTCTCGGTCTTGCAACCGGTTCTACCCCCGTTGGTATGTATGCGTGCCTCGTTGATATGTATAACAAGGGCGAGCTTGACTTCTCTAAGGTTAAGTCCGTAAACCTTGACGAGTATTATCCCATCGTTCCCGAGCACGATCAGAGCTACCGTTACTTTATGAACTACAACCTTTTCGACAAGGTAAATATTAACAAGGACAACACATTCGTTCCCGATGGAACTTGCGCTGATCCCGCTGCATTCTGCAAGGCATACGACGAGAGAATCGATGCTATGGGCGGAACTGACGTTCAGGTTCTCGGTATCGGTAGAAACGGTCACATAGGCTTTAACGAGCCCGACTCCGAGCTTCTTTTCGGCACTCATCTTACCGATCTTACCGAGGATACTATCGACGCAAACGCAAGATTCTTTGCATCTGCTGACGATGTTCCGAAGCAGGCTCTTACCATGGGTATGGGTCCGATATTCAAGGCTCGCAAGATAATTCTTCTCGCTAACGGCGCAAACAAGGCAGAGGCTATTAAGCAGACTCTTGCAGGTAAGGTTAGCACATTGTGCCCCTCTACCCTCCTTATGCTCCACCCCGACGTAACAGTTATCTGCGACGAGGAAGCTTACTCCTTGGTTAAGTAATTTTAATTGAATAGCTTATATGTGGGGGAGAAACTTTCTTAAAAGAAAGCTTTCTCCCCCACTCCCCCTTTTCAAAGAATTTGCAAAAGGGGTCTTATTTTTTTGTCATTGTTTTGTGCGCCCGACGGTTGAATGTGGTGTGTTCGCACCGCACCAAAGTAGAAAGCTTTTACAATACCGCACTAAAAACTTTCAAACGAAAAGTTTTTGCGCACATAGTGCGTTCAAGCGTTGAGCGCAGGCATTACGGCAAAAAATAAAACCCCAGTTTCAAAGTTCTTGAAGGATAGGGGTGTGGGGGAAGGAAAGCTTCTTTCAAGAAGTTTCCTTCCCCCGCATTAAACAAAACCACAAAAAAATAAAAAAAGGCTAAACTGAAATATATTACAATGAATTTAAAATAACAAAAATACAAAAAATAAAGGTGCAAGAAAATCTCTTGCACTTATTTTGTAACAAAAAATCAAAAAATATAACAAAAAAAGAGGAAGAATATGAAAAAACAAAGCTTTGGAAGAAAGGTAATGCAGGCATCGGCGTGGTATTTTCGTTTTGCGGCATTTATGCTATCAATGGTAATGGGGTTTTCATTTGCTTTGTGTCAGACGACGTCAAAAGAGGCGTTCGAGGTGTCAAAAACCGCATTCGAGGAAAATCTTAGCGAGGTCGATTACAGAGCGGTAATGAACGAGCCGAAAACGCAAAACCAAAGCGTTGGCGCATCGCTTACCAAGAATGAATTAAAAAGCAAAAGGCTTTATCCCGGAGGAATACCGTTTGGTATTAAATTTATCACGGAGGGCGTTTTGATAGTTGGCTTTTGTGATTTTAAGTCGCAGGGGCAAACGGTAAATCCATCAAGTGCGGCAGGGCTTAAGGCAGGCGACAGAATAATTTCAATAAATGCAAAAGCGTTAAGCTCCGCCGAGGAGTTAACGAAAATCGTTGAGGAAAGTCAAGGAAAGCCACTTAAAATAATTTACAGCCGTGACGGAAGCAAGAAAGAAACGATTTTAACGCCTATTTTTAACGAAAGCGAGGGAGCTTACAAAACGGGAATTTACGTTAAGGATAGCGGAGCAGGAATCGGAACGGTTAGCTATATCGACCCCGAAACGCTTGAATTTGGCGGACTTGGTCACGGAATTTGCGAGGGCGATAGCGGACGGCTTATTCCGATAAGCAAGGGTAGCGTGGTCGACGTTAACGTCAATGGAATTAAAAAGGGCGAGGTTGGCGCACCGGGCGAGCTTCGCGGATATTTTAGCTCGGGCAGAGTTGGTTCGTTGCTCGTCAACAACGATTGCGGAGTTTTCGGAGCGTTTGCAAAATTACCAAACGGTATTCCAAGCGAGCCACTTGCGGTAGGTCTTAAGGAAGAGCTAAAGAACGGAAGGGCATATATTTATACAACGCTTGACGGCACAACACCGAAAAAATATGAGATAGCGATTTCCAATATCAAGCTTTCCGAAACGCAAGGAAAGTGCTTTACCGTTAAGGTTACCGATAAAGCCCTCCTTGACAAAACGGGCGGAATAGTTCAAGGTATGTCAGGCTCGCCTATTATTCAGAACGGCAAGCTCGTGGGAGCTGTCACGCACGTTCTTATCAACGATCCCACAACGGGATATGGAATATTCATTGAAAATATGCTGAATGCCGCGCAAATGCCGATGGCGAAGGCATCTTAAAGGAAAAATCAAAAAAATGTTGTCCCTTATTGAACACACTCGTTTGGTGCGTTATATAAGGGACAACAGTGTTTCGTCCGAAAATATTAAATTTTGCGTGCAGATGTGTTGTCCCTATTCATATCATAAAGACAAGCTTGCTTGTCTGTGCCGAAGGCTATGATATCAATAAATCCTACCTTATCCGTTCCAACGCCGCAAGGCATCGTTGGCACATCGTTAGGATTTATTATAACACACTACTCTTCCTTGGATGATGCCATTTAATAATAAATATCATTTATTTCGAATTACCTTTAACCATTCAACGAATGCAAGATAATTTTTTCTCATATTTTCGTCCAAATCATCAAGTTCTGCAAGAGTTGCGAGTGGTAAGGGAATATGCTGATGCTCATAAAAATTGTCGTCGAATCGATGCTCTCGTATTGATGGAGAATCAAGCGGAATAATATAAAACTCCTCGCCTAAACCATTGCACGTATCATCCCAGCAAATTGATACTCCAAATTGTTCTTTTTCTTCATGATCTAAATATTTGATAATAGCATAATCACACGCAAAGCAAGGAAATTTTAATTCGTCACATCTATATGGACAAATTTCATTGCACTCAGAACAAAGTGTATCCAATTCACAATCGGATGAAGCATTGTAATCTGAAATTTCCAAAATTACTTTGTTTGCTCCCAAAACACATTCTGCATAGGTATCTTCTTCGAATTTATTTTTTTCAAAAAAGATTTTTCTCTTGGTTATTTTGTATTTCGTTTTTTCTGTTTCCTTGGCATCGACAGATGCGTATTCTTCATAAAAACGGTCTATACACACAAGCGCGGCTTTGTAAGAGGAACATATATAACATTCATCGTGAGAGTCAGGGGTTTCTTTGATATGCAACTCATAAATAAATCCCGAATCTTCTGCCACGAATCTGTTATAGTTGTTTTGCTCATATTCTATATAGGCTTTTGCTAATGCCGCAACACCAGAAGAAGCAATCGCAGAAAATCGCTCTAACATAGACAGCTTTTCATAAAACGTGGGAGCGTAGTTATAAATGATTTGAAGTAATTCGCTTTCTGTAAATTGATGATTTGTTGATTTGATTTTTTCTTTTAAGTTACCTGAGGGCAGTAACCCAATAATTTCATTTATCATATAAATCCTCCTGTTTAAACAACTTCAGAATCCATCAAAAAATCAATCACGCCGATATTGAGAACCCCGTTATCGTCATAAAATCTCTTGCCGATATCGTGTCTTACCACAATTTTGGGAAAAGAATCTCCGGTCAGAGAAAA
>JAZRAJ010000055.1:0-21998 GCA_045634485.1 Eubacteriales bacterium
ATGCAGGGGCTTGCTCTCCTTGAACTAATGCGGGATAAAGCAAAATCTTAGCGCTCGGCCATCTTCTGCCCGTGACGTTTATCATATCCCTTACTGCCGCTCCCGTGGGTGATGTGATAATTCCTATACATTTAGGAAATTTCGGGAGAGGTCTTTTTTTATCATTATCAAAAAGCCCTTCGGCTTCAAGCTGCTTTTTTAATCTTTCATATTCAAGCTGAAGCGCACCGATTCCGTTATCAAGCATAGCCGAAACGTAAAGCTGACACTTTCCGCTTTTTTCGTACACCGAAACTCTACCAAAGGCAACGACCTGCATTCCGTCCCTTGCAACCATTTTTAAATTCATAGCCGCCGAGCGGAACATTACCGCAGAAATCTCTGCCTCGCCATCCTTAAGCGTAAAGTAAAGATGTCCGCTTGAATGATATTTTAAATTTGAAATTTCACCCTGAACGCTTACCGCCGACAAAAGCGCATCGTTGTCCATAAGCATTTTTACGTATCGGGTAAGCTCCCCGACCGTAAGCGTATTATCACGCTTATTAAGCATTTTATCTGCTCCTTATTTATTATCCTTCATATAGGCGAGTCGACACAAAAGCGCAACCCCCGCCGCATTATCCGCAGAAAACTCGGGCTCGGCAAAATAAGCCTCAAAGCGACTTGATATCGCCCCTCGCATAAGCTTATTTGACATAACACCACCCGCAAATAAAATCGGCATCTCGCCGTATTTTAAAAGCGCCTGCGACGCCATTTCGCATAGGGTTCTTTGAATAAAATCAAAGGTAAACGCCGCTATTTTTTCCTTAGACTCACCGTTATCATAAAGCTTTTTTGCTATATTCTCAATGCCCGAAAGGTTACAACGGCAATTCTTAACGCTTATTTTCTTTTTTTCAATCGAGCCGTTATACGCACCTGCAAGTGCTTCAAGCTCTCTTCCCGCGGGGAAATTAAGTCCAAGCATAACACCTACTCGGTCTATTGCCTGACCTGCGTTTATATCCTCGGTTTCGCCAACGAGCAAAACGTCAAAATCACTCTTATCGGCGTTAGGTGTAACGAGCAAAACCTCGGTTGTTCCCCCCGAAACGTGAAAGGCTAAAAACCTATCCTTAAGCAATTTTTCAACCTCGCCCGACGAATAGAGCGCCGCCATTACGTGTCCGTTTTGATGGGCGGTTTTGTATATCGGGATATTTTTTGCCGCCGCAAACGAGTGCGCCGCCACAACACCGCTTAAAAAGCAAGGCATATACGAGCCCTCAGCCATTCTCGGAGTTGCCGAAACGCCTACCGCAATCGGCTCGTAGCCTAAAATTGACTCCGAAAGCCTATCCATAAGCTCGGGCAGATTTTTAACGTGCGCAAAGACCGCATCGGATTGACGAAGTCCACGCTCACCACTCTTTACCGTCAAGGGCGACTTTAGATTTGCAATTACCCTACCGTCAATATCGCAAGCGGAAACCGACGTGGTGTAATTACTGGTATCTATACCGACAAAGCATTTTTTTAGCTCAGTCATTTTTCTCGTTGCTTCCCTCAAGCTCATTTTTAACAGAGTTAAGAACTCCGTTTACAAACGCCTTTGCCTTGGGATCGTCAAATTTTTTTGTAAGCTCGATAGCCTCGTTTATCGAAACGCTATTTGGTATCTTATCCTCAAAAAGCATCTCGTATACCGCAAGACGCATTATAGAACGAGAAAGCCTTGTAAGTCTGTTAGTTCTCCATCCGTGAGTATTCTTACCAATAAGCTCATCGATTTTTTCTTTATTTTCGCAAACGCCGAAATACGCTCTCTTGATATAACTATCATCGGGTATTTCTCTGTTTTCAACAGATATCTCGTAAATTTCCGCTACGTCCTCTCCGTCCTTAAATTCGGTTTCAAAAAGCAACGCAACAACAAGCTCTCTTGCTTCTCTTCTCTTAATTTCGCTCATATCAATGGGCTTTCCTTTCTTAAATGCAACTTTACGTTTAGGCAAAATTAGCCATACTAATATTATACTTCAAAACGACAAAAAAGTCAATGAAAAATGTATATTTTTATTTATAATTATGCATTTTTGTATTCGTTTTTTAATACAAAAAAGCGACTCGCAATGCGAATCGCTTTTTTGTATTAGGAGAATCAGTTTCCGCCTGCGAGCTTTGCAATCTCAGCTGCGAAATCCTCTTCCTTCTTCTCAATTCCTTCGCCCTTCTCGAAACGATAGAAGCCGGTGATCTTGATGCTTCCGCCAAGCTCCTTAGCGGTCTTCTCAACATACTTACCAACCTTGAGATCGTCGTCCTTGAAGTACTCCATATCGAGCAAGCAATTGTTCTCATAGAACTTGCCAAGCTTACCAACAACCATCTTTTCAAGAATGTTTGCGGGCTTACCTGCGTTCTTGGGATCGTTTGCCATCTGAGCAAGGATAATTGCCTTCTCATCCTCGATTACCTTTGCGGGAACGGAATCTCTGTCAAGGTAAGGAGTTGTGAATGCGCCGATCTGAAGAGCTATGTTCTTTGCGAACTCTGCAAATGCATCGGTTGCAACGATAGCCTCGTCAGCCTCAAAGCTTACAACAACACCGATAGTGCCTGCGCCGTGGATGTATGTGCTTGTGCATCCCTCAACGATAGCAAAACGGCGAACCGTAATCTTCTCTCCGATAACGAAAATCATTTCCTTAAGCTTTGCCTCAACGGTTACGTCGCCGTCAACGTAGGTAGAAGCGAGAAGCTCCTCAACGCTTGCGGGTCTGTTTGCGATGATGGTCTTAAGAATGTTCTTAACGAACTCCTGGAAAGATGCGTTCTTTGCAACGAAGTCTGTCTCCGAGTTAACCTCTACGATAGCGGTAACGTTGCCATCCTTCATAATGTCAACTATACCGTCAGCTGCGATTCTTGTAGCAGCCTTTGCGTCTGCCTTAAGCTCGCCTCTCTTACGGAGAATCTTTATTGCCTCTTCTGCGTCACCGTTAGCCTCAACGAGTGCCTTCTTGCACTCCATCATACCGATACCGGTCTTTGCGCGAAGAGCCTGTACGTCCTTTGCGGTAATGTTTGCCATAATTTTTCTTCCTTTCTAAAATCCTTCTTATTAAATCCTAAGAATTATTCTGCGTCAGTAGCCTCTGCTTCTGCCTCTGCGGGAGCGTTCTGCTCGCCCTGCTTACCCTCGATAACTGCATCTGCAAGTGCGGAGGAGATAAGCTTGATAGCGCGGATAGCGTCGTCGTTACCGGGAATTACGTAATCTGCATCGTCAGGATCACAGTTAGTGTCAACGATTGCAACTACCGGAATACCGAGTCTCTTTGCCTCGAGAACTGCGTTTCTTTCCTTCTTGGGGTCAACTATGAAGATAGCTGCGGGAAGAGTATCCATGGTCTTGATACCACCGTAGCTCTTTGTGAGGTCGAAAATTTCCTTCTGCTTTGCAGCAACCTCCTTCTTAGGAAGAAGATCGAAGGTTCCGTCCTCCTGCATCTTTTCAAGAGCGTTAAGACGTCCAATAGACTTCTTAATGGTCTTGAAGTTGGTCATCATACCGCCGGGCCAACGAACGTTTACGTAGTACATTCCGCAACGGGTAGCCTCCTCAGCGATTGCATCTGCAGCCTGCTTCTTGGTACCAACGAAAAGTACGTTGCCACCCTCTGCTGCGATGTCACGGATGAAGTTATAAGCCTCATCAAACTTCTTAACGGTCTTCTGCAAGTCGATGATGTAGATACCGTTTCTTTCAGTGAAGATGTACTCCTGCATCTTAGGGTTCCATCTTCTTGTGTGGTGTCCGAAATGAACACCTGCCTCAAGCAACTGCTTAATTGAGATTACAGACATTTTATGTCCTCCTTCGGTTTTTTCCACCACGCGGTACGAGGACGGTTTATTACCCATTTTTAACGCAAAAAGCATTAGAATTGAGCAACACCGAACCGTCATTTCTACGGCGTGTGTGTATTATTTATTTTTACGTGCGTTTCGCACGCAAATTACGGTCAATTATAACATACTTATTATATATTTTCAAGTATATTTTTTTAAATTTACAATTTGTTTACAATTATCAATATTACTTACTTTTTGCGGTGCGATTGCTCTTACTGCCCTTTCCCTTATCGGTTGCAAGCATAACAGTATAGCACACAGCAAATGCAAATGCGGGAACGATGGTAAGCAGGAAGTAAAACGGTGTCATCGTTACAAATCCGCTTTCAAGTCCTAAGAAATTACCAACCGAGGTAATCAAGAACGAGAACAACGTGAGCAACACGAAAATCGCTATCTCTATAAGAAAGATATTTCTCGTAAAGAGATTTTTTATTGCCGCCTTATTGCGTAAATCAAAGGTATAGAGCGCCGCAACCGTTACGAGCTGAATAAGCATTAGCGAAAGGTAGGTAAATTCCTCCTTATACTGATATCCGCCAAAAAGATTAAAGGTATCAAATATCGACGGCAAAAGCACTATCATCGCTCCGCTAACTACCGCGCAAATAAGTATACTCTTATATTTTTTGATAATATCCTTAACGCTATCCTCGGAGTACATCCGCTTAACGCTCTTAACCGATGCCCCTGCTCTTTTTGAATTCATCATAAAGAGTGCAAACGCAAAGGTATCAAAAACTATTCCAAGCATAACTATATGTCTTGCGTCAACCGTTGCCGCTCCAAAGAGCATCGGAAGCATTATCGCTATCGCTCTCGTAATCTGCACACAGAATATATAAATAAGGAAGCGATTGAGATTTCTATACGATATATTGCAATATTCCATTACTCGCATAAGCGGCTCAAGACCGCCCTTGCCGTTTTTAGGACGCATCAATAGCACGTCTGCGTTTGCCTTTACGGTCTGCAGGCAATTTGCACTGCTCTCCTCACCCGGAACCTCTAGGGTAGTTATCTCCTCGTCAAGCTTACCCGAGCTTTGAATACTAATCGGTGCGCAGGTTATAAAGAGGTCGGCAATTTCAACAGTTTTCTCTGCGTAATCGGAAAATCCTACTACGGCAAGCGTTCTACCGCTGCTCTTTACGAATTTTGCAAGCTCAAATATTTCCTTTGCGCCAAATCCGCTATATTCATTATAGCTGCCAAACTCAAAGGTAATCGGAATATCACGTCTTGAAAAATCGATGAACGTAGCAACCTTATCGCTTTTTAGCAAATCGGGAATTTCGGGCACCGACTCGCTTCTATCGTAGCAATTGGAAAAGGTTACAACGCTTATACCGTTCTTACGAAATTCGTTTATCGTATGAACGGTGGTATAATCAAGTCCCTCACGAAGCACGAGCATACCAACAAAGCAAAGCTCGCCATCTATTACCGAAACGAAGACTATCGGCTTTTTACCTGAATTTACGTTAGAATAAAACGCTCTCTTAAGGTCCTGCATTCCCTCCTCGGTAAGTGCCTTAACCTCGCCCGAGATATAAAACCGTGAGCATTTTTCTATCATAAGGCTCGACGTTGAAACGTACATCGTTTTGCACACGCCATGCTCGGTGTACTGAATAGTATCTCCAACTGTTTTATCCATTGACGGGATATAGGAATCTACAGTGCATCTAAACTTAAGTGCCTCACGGTCAAAGCTTGATTTTTTCAAAAGCTCCTCGATTGCAATATCAATCATTCCGTTTGATCTTACGGCAACGCTTGGCGCAGAGAGTCGAGCCTGAGCGTAGATAGTTGCCATATTAAACAGCTCGCTTGCGCTACCTGAAATGCTCTCAACATTTTTTAAAGCTCCGTCTGCCGTTTCAAGCGCCTCAAAGTGCAAAATTCCGTCGGTTGCAATACTTCCGTCGAGAATGAAAATGCAATCGGTATCTGCAAGCTTATCAAGAACTCTTGCCGAACGCAAAATACAGGGATTATCGGATATAGCCGCCTTTCTTAAATATCTGTTAAAGAAGGCAACAAATATAGTTGAAAATCCCGATAGCCTAAACGATGCTCCAAATGCAAGCGCAACCATTAGCGTTTGCGAAAGCAAGGAGGTTCCGCCTATAAACTTTCCAAGCAAAAGGCTTATCAAGCAGAAAGGCAACAATGCTATAAGCAATATCATGCTAAACTTAGAGCATTTCTTTTGAAGTATCTTAAGGGTTTCGGGAAGCTCGTCGTCGGTTGTCTGCGAGAGTCCGCCCATCATAGAGCCAAGATATGTATAATTACCTGTTGCAATAACCACAGCACGTCCATTACCCTCTACAACGGTTGAGCCTGCGTGAACTATATTCGCCATATTCTCGGCGTAAAGCTCGTCGGGCTTTACCGCTCCGTTTGCGAATTTTGAAAGCTCCTTTTCGGTCTTTTTATCAACTCGCATATTAACCTTTAAATTATCCGAATAAACGAGTCGGGCATCAACGCCTATGATATCGCCCTTTTCTATCATTATAACGTCGCCAACAACTACGTCCTTGTAATCAAGGATGTAAAGCTTACCGCCTCTTATTACTCTTGCCGTTGGCAAAAAGAGTGCGGATAGCGACTCAACGCTTCTTTTATCTCTAAAATGAAGCAGAAAAATAAAGACAAGATCAAGAAGAATAAGAACAAGTGCCGCACCGCCTATAATTCTGTCGCCGTCAAAGAACAACGCAAAAAATGCGGTCAAGGTAAGCAAAAGCAAAAAGAAATCGGTAAACAAATCGACTATTAAAAGTCCGATGTTCTTTTTTCTTATTGTAAAAAAGGGCTCGTCCTTCCCTGCTCGGGCTCGCGCCGCCTTTACGGAAAGACCCGAGGCGGCGTTAGTTTTTAGTTTTTTCTCTATATCGCCAATCGGCAATAAAAACCACTTTTCACTCATATTAAATACACTCTACAGTTAATTTATCGTCTTTTTTTGAATATCCCAATGCAGCACCTGTGATGCTTCTCGTATAGTCTGCAATAATCATTTCCGCAAGCTGATCCTCTACGTGCGAGCGAATAAATCTTCTCATATTACGAGCGCCAAACTTACGAGAATATGAGCTTCTTGCAATATATTCAACGGCATCCTGAGAATACTTGAATGCAATATTCTTCTCCGCAAGAGCCATCTTAAGCTCGTCAAGCATAATTTTTGCTATCTTGTAGAAATCTTTCTCATCAAGTGAGCGGAAGGTTATTATCTCATCCACACGGTTGATAAACTCGGGGCGAAGAAACTTTGAGAGAGCCTTCATAGTAACGCTTTCATTCTGTTCGCTCTCGTTTAGTGAGAAGCCGATTGATGCGCCTGAGCCATCCGAGCCTGCGTTTGTAGTCATTACTATAACGGTATTTTCAAAGTTTACCGTTTTGCCCTGAGCGTCGGTTACTCTACCGTCATCAAGTATCTGCAAAAGCACGTTAAGCACGTCGGGGTGTGCCTTTTCTATCTCGTCAAAGAGAACCACCGAATAAGGTCTTCTGCGAATTTTTTCGGTAAGCTGACCCGCCTCGTCATATCCAACGTATCCGGGAGGCGCTCCGATTATTCTTGAAACCGAATGCTTCTCCATAAACTCGGACATATCGAGTCTTATAAGCGTTTCGGGAGAATGGAACAGGTCGGATGCAAGAGTTTTTACAAGTTCGGTTTTGCCAACGCCCGTAGGCCCTGCAAATATAAAGGATATCGGCTTTCTCTTATAGGATATTCCCGCTCTGTTGCGCTTTATCGCCTTTGCAACGGCAAGAACTGCCTCGTCCTGACCAACAATTCTCTCCTTAAGTCTTTGAGCAAGCTTATCTATCTGCTCAAACTCGTTTTCGGTTATATCGGTTGCGGGAACACCCGTCCAAACCTCGATAACCTCTGCAATCTCCGCCTCGGTAAGCTCCAAGCCCTCACACTCAGGCTCAAGCTCACGCAAGCGCTCGGAAAGCTTTATCTCCTTTGATTTTATCTGCGCTATCTCCTCGTAGCATTTTTGTGCCGACTTATCATCGGTTGGAGAATCTGCCTCGAGTGCCTCTCGCTTATCACGAAGCGCAAGAAGCTCCTCGCGTATCTCCTGCGTTTCATTGAGCGCAGAGCTTGCAAGCGACAAATGCGAAGCCGCCTCGTCAAGAAGGTCTATCGCCTTATCGGGAAGATATCTATCGGTTATATATCTTTCCGAAAGCGTTACCGCACGCCAAATAACTCTATCGGGAATCTTTATTGCGTGGAAGTCCTCGTAATAGTGCTTAATGCCCTCAAGCATTTTTACGCTATCGGCTATCGAGGGCTCATCAACGCTAACAGGCTGGAAGCGACGCTCAAGCGCAGTATCCTTTTCTATGTGCTTACGGTACTCGTTTAAGGTTGTTGCGCCGAGAATTCTTATTTCTCCTCGCGAGAGCGCAGGCTTTAAGATATTTGCCGCATTAACGCTTCCCTCCGAGCCACCGATGCCAACTATATTATGAATTTCATCGATAACGAGAATAACGTTGCCTGCCTCCTTAACCTCGTTTATAAGTCCGAGTATTCTCGACTCAAACTGACCTCTGAACTGAGTTCCCGCAACGAGTGCCGTCATATCAACGAGATATATCTGCTTGCCCTTAAGCTTAAAGGGCACGTTGCCGTCGGCAATTCTTTGTGCAAGCGCCTCGGCTATAGCGGTTTTACCAACACCCGGCTCGCCTATAAGACAAGGGTTGTTCTTTTGACGTCTGCAAAGAATCTGTATAACTCTTGCAAGCTCCCTATCTCTGCCGATTATCTTATCAAGCTTACCGTCTGCCGCTCTTTTTGTAAGATTACGGCAATAGGTATCAAGATACTTATATTTTTTAGGCTTTTCGCCTTTATTTGCATTTTTAGGTCCGCCTTTTGCGGGTTCAAACGGAACGGGAGCAGAATCGCCACCGTTGCCAAAAAGCTTTGGCATATCTATTGCGGGAGCGCCACCGTCCTCGAGATCGTCATTTTCGCTTGGAATAAGTCCGTTCTGCAAAAATCCGCCAAACTCGTCCTCCATTGATTCAAGCTGCTCGGGAGTCATACCAAACTGATTCATAACGTCGCCAAGCATATTATCTATCGGAACGCCAAGCTCCTTTGCGCATTTTAGGCAAAGTCCCTCGTTCGTCTTATTTCCGTTTTCTAATTTAGTAACAAATACTACTGCCACTCTTTTGTGACATTTTGAACACATTACCATAATTATTTCTTAGCCTTTCGGGAATTTTTTAATACGTCCTTAAGCCTGCCGTGCGTTATCTTCTCATTTGAAAGCTTAGAATAAAATCCAATATATGCTCCAAAGGCGAAAACCGCAAAGAGCGCCGCGGGCAAAAAGAGCGCAAGCTGCTGCCAATCATTTAAAAGAAGGTCGCATACGTATCTTAAAATAACGGCAATAAATATAGTTGCGTAGAATAAGCAAACCGAAGCCTTGCCGTACCATTTGCTTACAACCACTACGCTTCGTCTTCTAATAGCGATAAATCCAAGCAAGAGAGTTAAAAGCTCCTTTGCAAAGAATATTACCAAAAACCAAATTGGAACCACTCTCTCTATGCAAAGGCAAACAAGCACGGTGCATTGCATAAGCTTATCCGCAAAGGGGTCCAGCACCTTGCCGAGATCGGTTATCCAATTATTTCTTCTTGCCAAAAATCCGTCCACCACGTCGGTAGCGCCCGCACTTAGAAATACGACGAGCGCCCATATTTTACTCAGTGGAGAAAAGAAAACCACTACAAAAACAAAAACTAAACATATTCTTATAATTGATAAAATATTAGGTATATTTTTCATTTTTACATTTTCGCTCTCTATATAGTATGTTAACCACTTTTTAAAAAGAGCCTTCCTCCAAAAATTTAGTAATTATTCCTTAAATTATTAAAATCACTCAAAATGTTTAATCGTTTAATTTTTTATTATTCAAACACGAGATATTCCGCCTTTGCCTCTCCGCAAACTATAGCGGTATCCTCACTGTAAACAAGCATAGCGCCATTATCGGATGAAAGGAACTGTCTTGTTTTATTGTCGGTATCTATTCTTATAACGCCCGACGAGGTTTGCAAAAAGAGATACTTACCAACTATATCGATTTTTGTAACGTTTTCGCCTATCGGCTTATTATACGCTAAATCGCCCTTTGAATCAAAGGCGTAAACGGTTCTAACCGAGCCCGAGCTTATAACCGCCGACGCTCCGCTTCTTGACACGTTAAAGGCCGTAACGGTTGCCTCGTAAAATCTTTGAACCTTGACCTCATCAAGCTCCTTATCAAAAATTCTTATCGAGCTATTGGTTACAACCGCAAGATATCCGTTTTCAAGATATGCGCAGGAGAGAGGAAATTCATCGGCTACTATTTTTTGAATAGGCTTAACGTTTTTATTTTTAATATCACTAACCTTTATAATCGTTTGACCCGTTCCGCTTCCAACGTCGTAGGCTATAGTTGCAAGCTTATGCTCCGCACTGCTAAGCGCCATATCAAAAACGTAATCGCTTTGCGAAACGTATCCGCTTTCCTTTATGTTCTTATTATAAAAATATATAATGGTTTTCATATCCGCCTGACGCGTTGCCACGGCAAAGGAGCCGTCCTCGGCAAAGCTTGCATCGGTAATAGGATCCTCGAGCTTTTCGTTATACACCTTAGAGAAGGAATTATACAGTGAGAAGCTTGAGCTTGCCGAATCGTAAACAAGGATATATTTATCGCAAGCCACGATGTTTGGCGAATAATATTCGTTATTGCTCCTAAGGCTTCTTCGTCCGCTTGTGGTAAACACCGAGATGCTTGACGGAGATGCGCTTGCTATTCCGCCTCTAA
Organism: Eubacteriales bacterium; assembly: GCA_045634485.1. Lineage (GTDB taxonomy): Bacteria > Bacillota > Clostridia > Oscillospirales > CAG-272 > HGM12713. Next base: position 10,791 of record JAZRAJ010000055.1, read on the forward strand.
ACAATGCAAACTTCTGTCGCTTATCAGAGTCGTATGAAAGTATTTGATAGTTAGAGGTTTCACTGTCAACGGCGCTTGAAAAGTCCTTTAAGAGATAGAAAAAGTTATTAAAGGTTATCTCCTTATAATTAGTTAAAAGTGAGAAAACGAGAAAGAGTATCAAAAGCACCCACAGTATTCTCTCTATAACCTTATAAAAAGCAGAAACCGTGGCAAAATAAACGTCGCCTGCACCTCTAAAGTCCTCCTTACTGAGAACCCTTTCCCTTTGCGGCTCGGGGTCGAAAAAGCCTCCTACCCTATCAAAAACCTTTTCCCTTTTGCGCTTTGATTTTGCCCCTGTTCCTTCGTTCTCATCGGTAGGCTCCTCATTTAAGCTATCGAGGTCATCCTCACGCTTTTCCTCTGCCTCGGGGGCACGCTTGCCAATATTATGCTTTATGCTCTTTAAAAATTTTTTTGCGTTGAATTTTTGGTCCTTCACAAATACTCCTCCTTTCCTCTGCTATGCCACACGCCTATGCGCTACGGCTACAGAGATTACTTATATACAACTCTGTTTAAAAAGAGTCCCTCCGGCGGTGCGGTGCTTCCTGCCATTTTGCGGTCGCACGCCGCTATAATTTTTTCTATATCGTTAACGTCTATGCGTCCGTATGCAACATCGATAAGCGTTCCCGTAAATATCCTTACCATATTGTAAAGAAATCCGTCGGCGCTTACTCTAAAGGTAATCAAGTCGCCCTCTCGCATAACGGATGCGTCGGTAACAGTTCTCACGGAATCCTTTATTTTAGAATCCGCCGCCATAAATGATGCAAAATCCTTTTTGCCAACGAAGGCTCTTGCCGCCGCTTGCATTTTTTGAAGCGCAGAATCATCGATTGGCTTTGGACAATGCCAGCTCCGGTCAACTAAAAAGGGATTTCTTGCTCTGCCGTTCCAAATTTGATATACGTACTCCTTATATACCACGTCGTATCTCGGATGAAAGCTATCATCAACCATGCTTGCCGAAAGCACAGAAATATCGTTTGGAAGCCTTACAGACATAGCCTGCGGAAGCTTCTCGACGGGAATAGAGGTTTCTATGCATCCCTCTCCCTTTTTTGATACAGCAACGTAAAACTCGTTTGCATGCACACCACTATCAGTGCGACTACAGCCAACTATATCGCAATCGTACCCAAACAAATCCTTTGCCGCCTCGTTTAGCTTTTGTTGAACCGTAACGCCGTTTGGTTGTACCTGATAACCGCAATACGCCTTACCCAAAAAGGCAATACGAAGTAAAATTTTCATTCTCTTCACCTCTTACGCCGTATATCCTATACCAAGGATATTAAGCGCTATAAGTCCTGCGCCAAATGCGATTATTAAAATAAGCGGAATAAAATCAAAGAATTTTATACGGCGAACGTTCATTCTCGTTCTGCCCTCTCCACCGTTGTAGCAACGGCACTCCATAGCAACGGCAAGGTCGCCCGCACGGTTAAACGCCGATACGAAAAGCGGGATAAGCACAGGGATAAGAGCTTTTGCTCTTTGCACGAGTCCTCCGCTTGTAAAATCTGCTCCTCTTGCCTTTTGCGCAGTCATTATTCTTTCTGCCTCCTCGGAAAGCGTGGGAATAAATCTAAGCGCTATAGTCATCATCATAGCAAAGGAATGAACCGGCACGTGAAGCCTTTTAAGCGGTGACAACAAATCCTCTATTGCATTTGTAAGCGCTATCGGAGTTGTCGTATAGGTTAAAAGCATTCCCGTTCCTATAATGAGGACCGATATTCTTATTATAATAAACAGTGCGGCGTAAAGCCCCTCTGTGTATATCGATATAAACCTCCATTGAAGCAAAAGCGTATCGCCCTTCGTCCAAAACACGTTTAAAAAAGCCGTGAACAAAAGAATAAACAGTACGCCCTTGAGTCCGCGTAAAATAATTTTAAGCGGTACTCTGCCAATTGCCACGAGTAAGAGCGCAGACAATAGCAAAAGCGCATAGCTTATTAGGTTTTTGCATATAAAGGTACACACTATATAAAGTATTGTCAGTATTATTTTTATCCTTGGGTCAAGCTTATGCAAAAGCGAGCCTGCGGGATAATACTGCCCAAACGAAATACCACTCATCTTTGTCTTCTTTCAATTTTCAAAATTTATTAAAGCCTTAAATTAGCCTTTATACATCCTTTTAATTTGCTCAAGCGCATCCTCAACGGTATACGCACCGCAATCTACGTCAAAGCCTCTTGCCTTAAGCGCAATAAGAAGCTTAGTTGCCTGAGGAATATCAAGTCCAACCTCAAAAAGCTTATCCGAATGTGAGAATACCTCCTCGCATTTACCGGAAAGCAATACCTTGCCCTCGCACATAACTATAAGATCGTCACAGTATTTAGCCATATCCTCCATACTGTGGCTTACTATAACTACGGTTTTACCGCTTTTTCTTTGATACTCAACTATATTTCCAAATATAGCTGCGCGACCGCGAGGGTCAAGACCTGCGGCGGGCTCGTCAAGAACAAGCACGTCGGGGCGCATAGCGATAATTCCCGCAATAGCAACTCTACGCTTTTGTCCGCCCGAAAGGTCAAAGGGAGATTTATCAAAAAGCTCCTCGGAAAGATCGGCAAAGCCTGCCGCCTCTCTTACGCACGCATCTATCTCGTCATCCTTAAGCCCCATATTTTTAGGTCCGTAGGCTATATCCTTGTAAACGGTTTCCTCAAAAAGCTGATACTCGGGATATTGCATTACGAGTCCGACCTTAAACCTTACCTCTCGTATGCTTTTATGCTTTTTCCAAATATCCTCGCCCGAAAGCAGGACTCTACCCGAGTAAGGTTTTAATATGCCATTTAGCATCTGCACGAGAGTTGATTTACCTGAGCCTGTGTGACCAATTATTCCGGTTATTCTACCCTCGTTTATTTTTAAATTTATATCATCAAGTGCTTTTATCTCGTACGGCGTACCCTTGCCGTGAAAATAATTCAAGCCCTCTATGGTTATATCTGCCATTTTTATTATCCCTTATTCTTTTCGTTTAAGATTGATTGCGATATAAGCTCAACGCAATCGTCAAAGGAAACGCACTCTCCGTCAAGCGATATTCCGCACTCACGGAGTCTATGCACTATCTCAGTGCATTGAGGAATAGCAAGTCCACATTCAACGAGCATATCCTCTTTTTCAAATACCTCGCTCGGCGTGCCGTCGAGAAGCAAGGCTCCGTCGTTGAGAACAACTATTCTATCCGCCATAGCCGCCTCGTCCATATAATGAGTTATCATTACGACGGTTATATTTTTTTCACGGTTAAGCTTGATTATCGAATTCATAACCTCTTTTCTTCCAAGAGGGTCAAGCATTGCCGTTGATTCGTCAAATATTATGCATTTAGGCTGCATCGCCATAACGCCCGCAATAGCAACTCTTTGCTTTTGACCGCCCGAGAGTCGGTGCGGCTCGTGCTTTGCGTATTCAAGCATTCCAAGGTCGGAAAGAGCCTTGTCAACCCTCTCGCGTATTTCTGCCGAGGGAACGCCGAGGTTTTCAAGCCCGAAGGCAACGTCATCCTCAACTATGGTTGCAACGAGCTGATTATCGGGATTTTGGAAAACCATACCAACGCTTTTGCGAATTACCATAACGTCATCGTCGGTTAAGCTCTCGTCGGTTATATCCTTACCGTCGATTATAATTTTCCCCGACGTTGAAAAGAGTATCATACTCAAAAGCTTTGCAAGCGTAGATTTTCCCGAGCCGTTATGACCGAGAATGGCTACAAATTCGCCACTGTTTATTTGAAGCGAAAGCTCACGTAGCGCAGGAGATGCCTCCGCCTCGCTATCCTCGTAAAGATAGGAGAGCTTTTCAATTTTTATAAAGGGCTCGCTCATAAACGCCTCCTAATTTTTTAAAAAAGAATTATTTTGCCTGCCATCTTGCGCTTGCTCCGCAAGGAATTGCAAGCGACGTGCTTGATACCGCAAGTCCAAGCTCGCCCGCCTCAAGCTTACCTCCAAATCTATTTTGAACCTTAAGCCCGATTATATACTGCATAGCCGCAGGAGAAAGACCCGTTGTGTAAGAATTTACAAGGAAGAACAAGGGATCATCCGAGAGAATTGACGAGGTAAGCGTTATAAGCTCGTCAACGCTATCCTCAATCTTCCAAACCTCGCCCGATGGTCCTCTGCCGTAGGAGGGAGGGTCCATTATAACGGCATCGTACTTATTACCTCTGCGAATTTCACGCTCAACAAATTTTTTGCAATCGTCAACTATATATCTTATAGGCGCATCGGCAAGTCCCGAAAGTGCCGCATTCTCCTTTGCCTGCGCAACCATTCCCTTTGCCGCATCAACGTGAACGACAGATGCTCCCGCCTTTGCCGCCGCAATGGTTGCGCCACCCGTGTATGCAAAAAGATTTAAAACCTTTATCGGTCTGCCCGCCTTTTTTATAAGGTCGGAAAACCACTCCCAGTTAGCCGCCTGCTCGGGAAAAAGTCCGGTATGCTTAAAGCCCATAGGCTTAAGCACAAAGATGAGCCCTAAGGACTCGTATTTAATATTCCAGCTTTGAGGAAGGGTGTTCTTAGACCAGCCTCCACCGCCTGAGGACGAGCGCTTATAAACCGCATCTGCGCTTCTCCACGCCTTGTGCTGTGCCGCCTTTTTCCAAATGATTTGAGGATCGGGGCGACGCAAAATGTATTTACCCCACTTTTCCAAGCGCTCTCCGTCGCTTGCGTCAAGTAATTCGTAATCCGTCCATTTATCTGCTATCCACATAAGAAAAACTCCTAAAATTTATTTATTGTAATACTCGGCAAGCCTTGAGCCTCCGCAATGTGCGTGGCAAAGAGCAATTGCAAGCGCATCTGCCGTATCGTCGGGCTTTGGAGGCTTTGGAAGTCCGAGTAGCATTGTAACCATTGTTATTACCTGCTTTTTCTCGGCGCGACCGTAGCCAACCTCCGCCTGCTTTACCTGAAGCGGTGTGTATTCGGCAATTTTTACGCCCATGCTGTGCGCTCGCATTATAATAACTCCGCGAGCCTCGGCAACCTTTATTCCCGTTGTAATATTGGTGTTAAAGAAAAGCTCCTCCACCGCCATAACGTCGGGATGATATCGCTCAACGAGTAGCTCTATTCCCTCGGCTATCTTAACCAACCGCTCCTCGGTTGGAGTATGCGCGGGCGTTTCTATTGAGCCGTAGCCAAGCACCTTGAATTTTGAGCCGCTATATTCAATTACACCCCATCCGACGATGGCGTATCCGGGGTCTATTCCAAGAATTATCATATAGCCCTATTAGCGCCTCCTTAACATAAAAATCCAAATTATATTATAGCACATTATGCAAAATATGTCAAACTCTTTTTTATATATATTTATATATAATTTGTAAAAATATTTATATATTTTAGTAAAATTTGAGTTTGATATTTACAAACGCCTTATATTATGTTAAAATATATTGATTAATATTATATATGCGTTATTTTATATTTCCCCGAGAGGAGAGCTTTACTGTATGAGTATTCAAAAATACCGTGTGAACGATATAATAGAATTAAAAAAGCAGCACCCCTGCGGAGGCTCAATTTTTAAGGTTCTTCGCGTTGGCAGTGTTATGAGAATATCCTGTCAGGGCTGCCTACGGGATATGGAAATAGACAGATTGAAGCTTGAAAAGGCTACTAAAAAAATAATTTCAAGCGAGGAGATAGAAAAAGATGAATCAACCTCTTAACGATATAACAAACGAAAACGAAAATATAGCCGAGGAAATAAGCCCAGAGGCAGAGGCAAAGCCTAAAGGAAAGGGCTTTCATCCAAAGCGATTTATAAAGGGCTTGCAAACCAAGCTTCAGACCTCGCAATACCTCTATCTTTTATTTTGCTTTTTAGTTCCCGTAATATTAATGTACGGAATATACGTGGTTAAGGGCATTTATCCCTTTTACAACGGCTCTCCGCTCGTTCTTGACCTAAACGCTCAATACGTTTCCTTCTTTGAAGCACTCCGTGATTTTGCGCTTGGCGAGAGAAGTATTCTATATTCATTCTCACGCTCGCTCGGCGGAGAATTTATGGGTATGGTTGCATACTATATGGCAAGCCCATTTACCTATATTACTGTGCTATTCCCTAAGGACAGAATTCAAGAGGCAGTGCTTTTAATAATGCTTCTTAAGTGCGGTCTCTCAGGTGCGTCCTTTGGATTTTATCTTCACAAAAAATCAAGAAATCCGCAAAAGCTTACTATTTTTACCTTTGCTTTAATGTACGCTCTTTCGGCGTATGCCATAGTTCAGCAGCATAACACTATGTGGATAGATGCGCTTATTTGGCTTCCGCTTTTTGCATACGGGCTTGAAAATCTCGTATACCGAAAGAAATATAAGCTTTACGTTATATCCCTCTCGGTTATAATGATTTGCAACTACTACATCGGATTTATGGTTTGCATATTTGCGGTGCTTTACTTCTTCTATTGCTATTTTTCAAAATCCAAGGAGGAGGTAAATCCCTACGGCGAAAAGCTTCACTTTATAAAGGCAGGCTCTCGCTTTGCGATATTCTCGCTTCTTTCTGCCGCAATAAGCGCATTTATGCTTATTGCCGCATACTACTCGCTACAATTTGGTAAAACCGAATTTTCATCGCCTAACTGGGCTATGACGGCAAACTTTGACATCGTTGATTTTCTTACGAAGTTCCTCCCCGGCTCCTACGACACCGTTGAGCCCTCGGGTCTTCCCTTCGTTTACTGTGGAATATTAACTCTTCTCTTGCTCCCGATATACTTCCTTGCAAAGAAGATATCGGCAAGAGAGAAGATTGCCTCGCTTGCGCTTATCGGCGTAATCATTCTTTCGCTCATTCTAAAGCCTCTCGACCTTATTTGGCACGGCTTTTCGATGCCTAACTGGCTTAACTCGCGATATAGCTTTATGCTTTGCTTCGTGCTTTTGGTTATGGCTTACAAGGCGTTTGGTAATATTAGAACAACGAGTGAAAAATTCATTCTCGGCACCGCCGCATTTATAATTCTTTTTGCCGCTGTTGCCGAAAAATTTGAAATGGAATCCTTTATCACCTCCGACAGTAAGCTTCTTACCTTCGGATGCGTTTGGTTCTCCATAGCCTTTACGGTGGCTCTTGCGGTAATTCTTTGCATAAGGCTTAGCATAAGACACAAAAAGCACTCAAAAGCAATTTCGGGCGTTCTTGCCGCAGTTATCTGCCTTGAGCTTTTCTGCAACGGTATAGTTTGCTTTTTACAGCTTCACAAGGACGTTTCCTTTACAACCTACACAAGCTACAACAATCATCTTGCGGAGCTTCGTCCGGTTGTAAATGCCGTTAAGGAGCATGACTCGTCATTTTACCGTATGGAAAAGGTTCGCCACAGAACCAAAAATGACAATATGGCGCTTGGAATGTACGGTATAACCAACTCCACCTCAACCCTTAACCAAAAGGCTATTGATTTTATCGGCAATCTCGGATACACGGGCCGCTCGCATAACACTATGTATAACGGCGGAACTGCGGTTGGCGATTCACTTTTGGGTATTAAATACGTAATAGACTATAACACCTCCTCAAAATTTAACTACGTTTACAACCACGTAGAATCTATTGAGGATGCAAAATATGCGGTTTACGAAAACCCCAATGCCCTCTCGCTTGCGTACGGCGTAAGCAAGGATATAAACGAGTTTAAGCTTACCGATTACGATAGCTTCTTTAATCGCTACAACGGACTTATCACGGCTATGCTTGGAAGCGAGGAAACCGTGGAGCTATTTAAGTACGTAAGCGACGTTTCGATAACAAGCTCTGCCTGCGAGGAAACCCTGCGAATGACCTACAACAAGTACGTTACCGCCGAGGATAAGGGTATGGTTACGCTTGAGTATATCGCTCCCGCAACGGGATACTATTACTTTTACGCAAACGGCTCGGGATGTGAGGATTTAAAGATAAACTTCAACGGTAACGGCAACGCAAATTATCTTAACAAGGATGCAAACCACATCGTTATTGGCGGATACCATATTGAGGGAGAATTTATAGAGATAAATATAACCGTAGCCGAGGAGAGCGAATTTACCCTTTACACCGCACAAAACTTCCTTTGGTATTTTACGATTGATGAATACAACGAGGTATTATCACAGTTAAAGAGCAATCCTCAATTTGAGATTTCCGAGGACTCCACCGAGGATAATCTTATTGGTACAATCAACACCGCCGAGGATGACCAGACAATACTCACAACCATTCCCTACGATAAGGGCTGGAAGATATACGTTGACGGCGAGGCGGTTGAATCCTACGAAACCTTAGACGCTCTTATGGCGTTTGATATTAAGAACAAGGGTGAGCATACGCTTGAGCTTAAGTACGCTCCCACCGAATACACCGTTGGAATAATTATTTCGATATTTGGAATTTCGGCGTTTATTATCATTTGCTTAATAGACCTCGTGCTTAAAAAGACATTACTAAAGAACAAGCTTCGTGCTTATGAAAGAGATTACTTTGTGCTTGACGATTTTGATAGCGTTGAAGCAGAAAGCACCGTGGAGGCACTTGAAAGCAATCTTGACGGATGCGAGGACAACGCAGAGGACTTATGCGAGGACGAAGCCGACGGTAATGCGAATGCTGAAAATCAAGATAATTCAAACGATGTTAACGCAGAAGGCGCAGAGCCTTACGAAAGCACAGAAGAATAAACACTAAATTAACGGAGGAAACGATGTTTTATTATATAAGCGGTAAGCTTGCGCATCTTGAGCCCACATTTGCGGTAATTGACGCAGGTGGCGTTGGATACAAGCTTACTATATCGGGCACAACGCACGCGACTATGCCCCACCATCTAACTACGTCGGAGGCGCCAACGGTTAAGCTATACACCTATATGGCGGTGCGCGAGGACGGAATTGAGATGTTTGGCTTTAACAGTGAGGATGAGCTTTCATCCTTCAAGCTTCTCATTTCGGTTTCGGGCGTTGGACCTAAGGCAGCAATATCTATTCTCTCCGAGCTTACCCCCGCAAAGCTTGCTATTGCGATATGCTCGGACGATAAAAAATCAATCTCCCGCGCAAACGGCATTGGCCCTAAGAGTGCGGCAAGAATTGTGCTTGAGCTTAAGGATAAGCTTAAGGGTCAAGCATTTACCGACGAGGGCGACACTATTAGCGCAGAGGTGCTTACAACCTCCACCGCCTCGGGCAAGAAAAAGGATGCCGAGGATGCGCTTATCGTTCTCGGATATACCAAAAGCGAGGTGGCTTCTGCCCTTCGTACGATTGATACAAGCACTCTTGAGGTTGACGAAATTATACGTCAAGCCCTTAAAAAGCTTATGAGATAAGGAGGTAGCAAAAAATGAATAACGAAGATTTTGACTTTGAAAGCCGAATTGTTACCACCTCATACCAAAGCGAGGATAGCGACATAGATACCTCGCTTCGTCCAAAGACCTTAAACGATTATATTGGTCAGGACAGAGCCAAGGAAAACCTTAAAATTTATATTGAGGCGGCAAAGCTTCGCGGAGAAAGCCTTGACCACGTGCTTCTCTACGGCCCTCCCGGACTTGGAAAAACCACTCTTTCAAACATTATTGCAAACGAAATGAACGCAAATATTCGTGTTACCTCGGGTCCCGCAATTGAAAAGCAGGGCGACCTTGCCGCACTCCTTACAAATCTCCAAGAGGGTGACGTGCTTTTTATTGACGAGATACACCGTCTTTCTCGCTCGGTTGAGGAAATTCTCTACCCCGCTATGGAAGACAACGTGCTTGATATCATTATCGGTAAGGGTCCCTCGGCTCGTAGCATAAGAATTGATCTTCCAAGGTTCACTCTTATCGGTGCAACCACTCGTGCAGGTCAGCTTACCACTCCCTTGCGTGATCGCTTTGGCGTTCTTTTAAAGCTTGAGCTTTACACTCCCGAGGAGCTTGCAACTATTGTAACGAGAAGCGCGGGAATACTCGGATTTGATATAACTCCCGACGGCGCTATGGAAATTGCATCTCGCTCACGCGGTACGCCTCGTGTTGCTAACCGTCTTTTAAAACGAGTTCGTGACTTTGCTCAGGTTTCGGGTAAAACCGCAATTGACAAGGAAATTGCCGACTTCGCTCTTCGCCGTCTTGAAATTGACCCCTTGGGACTTGACAACACCGACCGCAAAATGATGGAAACTATTATTAAATTCTACGACGGCGGTCCCGTTGGTCTTGAAACCCTTGCCGCAACCGTTGGCGAGGAGGCAATAACCCTTGAGGACGTTTACGAGCCCTATTTACTTCAAATTGGATTTTTAAACAGAACTCCTCGTGGCAGATGCGTGACTCGCCTTGCCTACGAGCATCTCGGTATTCCCTATAAGGATAGCAAGGTTAACGGCTCTTCTCAAATAAATATGTTTGAGAGCAAATCCGATAAGGAATAATTTATTTTGTATATTAAAATAAAAAACATATAAAAATAATAAAAAATTATAATAACGGAGGTTTTTATTATGTGTGAAATCAGATTTTACGTATGTGAGCATTGCGGAAATATCATAGGTGTTATTCACGATGCAGGTGTTCCTATGATGTGCTGCGGTCAGAAAATGACTAAGCTTGAGGCAGGTGTTGTTGAGGCAAGCCACGAAAAGCACATTCCCGTAGTTGAGCGTGACGGCAACATTATTAAGGTTACCATCGGCTCTGTTGAGCATCCTATGCTTGAGGAGCATCACATCGAATGGGTATATCTCCAGACAAACAGAGGCGGTCAGCGCAAGTGTCTTGCTATCGGTAGCGCTCCTACCGTAAGCTTCGCTCTTTGCGACGAGGAGCCTGTTGCCGTATTCGCTTACTGCAATCTCCACGGTCTTTGGAAAACCGATCTTTAAAAAGTAGTCTATATTATTTTTACGGGGGGAAACTTTCTTAAAAGAACGCTTTTCCCCCGCACCCCTTTCCCAAGAACTTGCAAAAAACAATTTATTCTATAATATAAAAATTACGCTCGACCTTAATCAAAATAATCGTCGAGCGTATTCTTTTTTTACATATAAACCTTTTTGTTTCAAGGTTCTTGAAAGATAGGGGTTTGGGGAAAGAAAAGCTTCTTTCAAGAAGTTTTCTTTCCCCAAGTTAAT
>JAZRAJ010000056.1:0-3893 GCA_045634485.1 Eubacteriales bacterium
CCGCTTTTTCTTTGGCACGAGAGGCGCAAAGAAAAAGCTTGGCAAAAAGAAAACGCCGTATTATGGGGCTACTCGCCCCAAACCCTCGCAAGCTTTTGAAAAAGCTTGACCAAAACTTTCCCGTATTGGTGCAGTGCGAACATAGGTTGTTCGAACGTCGAGCGCAGTTATTATGGCAAAAAAATAGCCCCCAAGTTTCAAAGTTTTTGAAAGATGGGGTACGGGGAAGAAAAGCTTTTTTTAAAAAGTTTTCTTCCCCGCATATTAATTTATACAATCAAACATTCAATTCTCAAAATCCGAGATGTCGATTTTAGAGAGGTCGGATTGAGGAATTCTGCCCTTAGTTTTTTCGTAGTAGGCAACGTTGTTGCGAACCATAAAGGCAAATTGAGCGGAGGGAGAACGGTTCTCCTTCTCGCAAACAAAGAGGAATTTACGAAGAAGCTCCTCAGATACGTTAAGCTCAAGCTTTATATTGTTTTTCATAGCTTATTTCTTTTTACCCTTTGAATTTTTATTATATTTTGCATCGGGAGTCTTGCGAACGGTGCGAGAATCCTTTGTCTGCTTCTTAGTAGAGCGAGCAAGGAGAATACCGCCAACAACGAGTCCAACGATAACGAGCGCAAGAACGATTATAGCAATTATAGTAGTGGTGTCGTTCTGCTTTTCAACGGCAGGTGCTTCGGTTTCATCCTCGGACTTTTCAGTAACATCGGTAGCGTCGGTTGCATCGGTAGAGTCGGTAGTAGCGTCGGTGCCTTCCTCGGCGGTGGGCTCGTCTGCCTCGGGAGCAGAGTCATCAGCGTTACCGCTTGTTGTAATGGTGGGCATGGTAATTCCCTCAAATACCGAGTCAAAGTTCTCCTGACTAAGCGCCTCGTCAACCGTTACGGCAGTGAGTGCGTGGTTGTAAGCAAAGGCTCTTTCGCCAATAGCTTCAACGCTTGCGGGGATTTTAACCGACTTAAGCGCTGCGCAGCCCTCAAATGCAGATTCGCCAACGGTTTTTACGGACTCGGGCAAGGTCAAGGACTCAAGCGAGGAGCAGAAGTTGAATGCGCCATTGCCGATTTCGGTAAGAGAGCTATCAAATGAGATTTCCTTTATATAGTACATTGAGTAAAATGCGTTGTCGGAAATTTTGGTAATACCCGAAATTTCAAGCTTTACCGCAGAGGTGCGAATCGAATACCAGGGAGCCTTGCTCTTTTCGTAGGTGGGAAGCTCAACGGGGCTATCGGAGGGTCCTACTATTTTAAGGGTTTTCGTGTCGGAGCTATAGGACCAAGTAATGCCTTCGTTTTCGGTAAGCTTTGTGGGCTCAACGCTTGCCGCGCCCTTGTTGCTACCGCAGGATGAGAATAACGCTAACGCCGTAAGCAAAAGCGCAATAATTGTGATAAGTGAGATAAGCTTTTTCATTTTTTAGTGTTTCCTTTCAAATTTATGGGGTCAAGTGAGCTTAGACCTTAAACATCATATCGCCGTAGGTTGGCAGAGGCCAATATTCCGACGAGGTTATCGTTTCCATTTCGTCAACGTAGGAGCGCAGAGCGTTCATAGCGGGTATCACGTTATCGTGATAGCTTTCGGCACGGGATACGTTGTCGGGAATGGTTGCCGTTATCCTTTCGATGTTAATTAAATCCTCAAGCGCATTGTACGCCTTGTAGGTAAGGGCGGAGAGCTTTTTTATTATGTCACGCTCAACCGCACAGGAGCCGGGGCAAAGCCTTTCCTTTTCGTTTGCGCCCTTGGCAAGGTCGCCCATGTAGGCGTTAACCGCAGGAATAATGTCACGGCTTGCCATTTCTATCATCGTAAGAGCCTCTATGTTGATTATCTTTGAGTAATTTTCAAAGAAGATGTCCTCACGAGAGTCTATTTCAACCTTGCTCATAACTCCGTGACGCTCAAAGAGTGATACGTTTTTGGGAAGATTGAAGCACTTAAAGGCATCAACCGAGCTTTCAAGATTAAGAAGTCCACGGCGTGCCGCTTCCTTTTTCCACTCATAGGAGTAGCCGTTTCCGTCAAAAATTATGCGGCGATGCTCGGTAAAGGTTCGCTTAATAACCTTTGCAACGGCAGAATTAAAGTCCTCGGCGCTCTCAAGCTCGTCTGCAAAAATTCGGAAGCTTTCGGCAACGGCGGTGTTAAGCACCACGTTGGGGAGAGCAATATTCTGCGATGAGCCAAGCATACGGAATTCGAATTTGTTACCCGTAAAGGCAAAGGGCGACGTGCGGTTTCTGTCGGTTGTGTCCTTGCGGAAGGTTGGAATGGAGGGGATACCCAAATCCATAACGCCTGCCTTTGTGCCCTCGTAGGTCTTGCCGTTGATTATCGAGTCGATAATAGAGTCAAGCTCCTCGCCAACGAATATCGAGAGTATAGCAGGGGGTGCCTCTCCCGCACCGAGTCTGTGATCGTTGCCCGCATGGGAAACCGATACGCGGAGAAGGTCCTGATAATCGTCAACCGCCTTAACGATTCCTGCAAGAACAAGCAAAAATAGTACGTTCTCGGCAGGGGTTTTGCCTGCGTTTAAAAGATTTTTGCCCGTGTCGGTTGAAATCGACCAGTTGTTGTGCTTGCCCGAGCCGTTTACGCCTGCATAAGGCTTTTCGTGAAGCAAGCAGACAAGTCCGTGTCGCTCGGCAATCTTTTTCATATATTCCATAATCAAAAGATTTTGGTCGACCGCAAGATTGGTTGATACGTATATCGGAGCTAATTCGTGCTGTGCGGGAGCCGCCTCGTTGTGCTTGGTTTTTGAGTAGATACCCATTTTCCAAAGCTCCTCGTCAAGCTCGGTCATATATGCATTTATGCGTGTTTTAAGCGGTCCAAAATAGTGGTCCTCAAGCTCCTGACCCTTAGGCGAGTGCGCTCCAAAGAGCGTTCTACCGGTGTAGAGCAAATCCTTACGCATATCGTAGATTTCTTTATCAATTATAAAATATTCCTGCTCTGCGCCAACCGTTGTGTTAATGCGCTGTGACTCTGTGTCGCCAAAAAGACGAACTATTCTGAGCGCCTGCGCACTGATTGCATCCATGGAGCGCAAAAGCGGTGTCTTTGTGTCAAGCGCCTCGCCCGTGTAGGAGCAGAATGCGGTGGGAACGTAGAGCGTTCCGTCCTTTACGAATGCATATGAGCCGGGATCCCACGCGGTGTAGCCTCGTGCCTCAAAGGTTGCGCGGAGTCCGCCCGATGGGAACGACGATGCGTCGGACTCTCCCTTTATAAGCTCCTTGCCCGAAAATTCCATAACCGCCTTGCTTCTGCCCTGCGGCGAAAGGAAGGAGTCGTGCTTTTCGGCTGTGAGTCCCGTTAGCGGTTGGAACCAGTGCGTATAATGCGTTGCGCCCTTTTCTATTGCCCAATCCTTCATAGCGGCTGCTACGGGAGTGGCTATTGACGCATCTATCGTCTTGCCTGTTTCTATGGTCTTTATTAACGATTCAAATACGTCGGGCGAAAGTCGCTCACGCATTACCTCCTCGTTAAATACCATACAGCCAAAAAGCTCGGGTACATTTTTGTTCATTTTAATACCTCTTGTTTTTGTGTTTTATGTTTTTATTTTTATGTTTTTTCGTGGGGAAAGGAAACTTCTTGAAAGAAGCTTTCCTTTCCCCACCCCCCTATCCTTCAAGAACTTTAAAGCTTGGGGTCTTATTTTTGTTATAATTTCTGCGCTCGACCATTGAGCGCATTATGTTCGCACCGTACCCATACAGGAAAGTTTTTAGTCAAGTTTTTTTCAAAAAACTTGCGGGGGTTTGGGGCGAGTAGCCCCATAATTACGGCGTTTTCTTTTTGCCAAGCTTTTTCTTTGCGCCTCTCGTGCCAAAGAAAAAGGGGGATTGTGAGGTTTTATG
>JAZRAJ010000057.1:0-1549 GCA_045634485.1 Eubacteriales bacterium
ACACACATAAAAATGGAATTTGAGAGATTTTTCTCGAAAATTCCTACAAAAAACAGCTTAAACCATGCTTGTTTTCACTGTTAAAGCTGATTTTTATTTAATTTTATTTCGTGTGTTTTTGTTCTGCGCTAAATGACGCAGTCCCTTTCTATATACAAAAATACCGCCTTACTATCGATTAGGTTTCGATAATAGGGCGGTAAATTTTATTTAATTATTGAATTAATATTCCTTTGAAATAAGTTTTTGAATAAGCTTAACGATTTCAACTATCGGGATAATGAGAACCGCAAGACCGAATGCGATGCCGTATTCCATAAGTCCGAGAGGAGCAAGCTCAAACGCATCTGCAAGGAAGGGAATCTCTATAACGAGAGTTGTAAGGAGGAGTGAGAGTATTCCCGCACCCCAGAGCCACCAGTTCTGATTCTTCATCTTAAAGATAGAGCCGTGGAGCGAGCGCATATTGAATGCGTGGCAAATCTCACACATTGAAAGGGTAAGGAATGCCATTGTTACGCCAAGCATTTCTGCGGAATAGCCTCCTGCAAGAATTGCCTCGTGGTGGAATGCATCTGCAAGCCAGAAGCGACCGATAAGGTAGGATGCAAAGGTTATAATCGTTACAAGGAGTCCTTGGTATGCAACCGCAAAGCCAAGACCGCCTGCAAAAATTCCTTCCTTGGAATCACGGGGCTTACGCTTCATTATATCCGCCTCGGGCTTTTCCATACCGAGAGCAAGAGCAGGGAAGCAGTCTGTGATAAGGTTTATCCAAAGCAAGTGAACTGCCGCAAATATTGCGGGATTGTGTGTTTCAATACCGGGAACTACTACGGGAAGAATAAAGGTTGCCATAATAGTTGCAAAGAATATCATAAGAACCTCGGAGAGGTTGGATGCAAGAAGGAACTGGATTGCCTTACGGATATTGTCGTAAATTCTACGTCCCTCGCCAACTGCGGTAACGATGGTAGCAAAGTTATCGTCGGCAAGAATCATATCGGCAACGTTTTTGGTTACGTCGGTACCTGTAATACCCATGCCAACTCCGATGTCTGCGTTTTTAATTGAGGGAGCGTCGTTTACGCCGTCACCTGTCATAGCGGTAACCTTGCCTTTTTTACGCCAAGCATTTACTATTCTTGTCTTATGCTCGGGCTGAACACGTGCGTAAACCGAGTATTTCTCAACCTCGGTGTCGAAGTCCTCGTCGGATATATCGTCAAGCTCCGCACCTGTAATTGCCTGAGAAGCGTTTTCGATAATGCCAAGCTGCATTGCAATTGCAATAGCGGTGTCCTTGTGGTCACCTGTAATCATAATGGGGCGAATACCTGCGCTTCTGCACTCGTCAATAGCGGGCTTAACCTCGGGACGAACGGGGCCTATCATTCCAACAAGACCAACGAAGCAAAGGTCACATTCACCCGCCTCGGTGGTGTACTCTGCGGGAATGCTTGAAAGCTCCTTCTTAGCCGCCGCAAGTACGCGGAGCGCCTTGTCTGCCATAGCCTTATTAGCGGCAAGAATATCTGCGCGAATAGCG
>JAZRAJ010000058.1:0-32247 GCA_045634485.1 Eubacteriales bacterium
GCTTTTTCTTTGCGCCTCTTGTGCCAAAGAAAAAGCGGGATAATGGGATTTTATGTTTTTTTCGCGGGGAAAGGAAACTTCTTGAAAGAAGCTTTCCTTTCCCCACACCCCTATCCTTCAAGAACTTTGAAACTTGAGGGGTATTTTTTGCTGTAATAACTGCGTTCGTCGGTCGGACAATCTATGTTCGCACTGCACCAAAGTGTGAAAGTTTTTAGTCAAGTTTTTTTCAAAAAAACTTGCGAGGGTTTGGGGCGAGTAGCCCCATAATTACGGCGATTTCTTTTTGCCAAGCTTTTTCTTTGCGCCTCTTGTGCCAAAGAAAAAGCGGGATACGGTAGGGGAGTGCCTTGACGCTCCTGCTTTTATAGAAATTTATTATTCTTTCACCTACATAAGAAGTCTTTAAACGTCCAATACTTGCATATTTTTTACTTTAAATTAGTAAAATTAAACATATTTATCGAAAAATAATCATAAAAAGGTCACAATCTTTAAAAAAATACTTGAAATTCTTTTTATGTTGTGATACAATATAAAAAAATGGGTACTTGTCCCATTTCGTTTTTCACGCCTTTTTTAAGGTATTTTTAGTAAAATTGTCATTAAAATCAGTTATATAAACAGAAAGAGAGAGTGGCAGAAAAATGGATAACGAGCGTAAAATTACCAAAAAAGAATTGAATATGCTTATTATGAAGCTGCCTTCTCCGATAAGAGAGCACAGCGAGCGAAGTGCGTTACTTGCTTCATTCCTCGTTGAAAGACTTAAGGACAAGGATTGGTTTGTGAATCTTGGTATAGATCCGCAAAACATCGTTGACGCAGTTTACTATCACGATATCGGAAAGACTCGCATAGAAAGAGATTATCATCATTCATTCTATTGTACCGCTCCGCACAGAAGAAAGAAGTATGAGAGCCATGCAAGCGAGGGAATTGAAGCGGTTAAGGAAGAGCTCCTTTATTATCTTCCCGCATACGATCGTCCAAGCTTTGAGTGGTGCTTATCCAAGGCAATAACCGAGCATCACGAGGAGCTTACAGGCAGAGGCTTCCCCGAGGCAAAGGATGCAAGAAGCATTTCTATCGTTGGTAGAATTGCGGCTATTGCGGATAGATTTGATAACATATTATTCGTTGGCGCTATGGGCACGTTTGACTTTGACAGTGCGGTTGAGGAGCTTCGCGGCTCTATAGGCGCACTTGACAAGCGACTTATAAATATTTTCCTTTCGGATATCGACGCTTTGCGTGAGTACGCAACCGATATTTATAAAACCGAAATGAATAAGCCTACACCCGATACCTACGGTATCAAGCTTGAGTATCTCAAGAGATACAAGGCAGGCGAGAAGAATCTTGATTCCTACAGAATAAAGGTTAAGGTTAACGATGCGTATTACGGAACGCTTAAGGCGGATATTCTCGCTCCTATCGGAGAGCAAAGCGGACAGATAGTTCGTTTTGAAAAGCTTGCATTTAAGAAGCTTTGCGAGGACCTTGACACTCTTTGGACTCCCGATTGCGATATTCCGAGTGTTGTATTCGGTGTTTCTGCACAGCAGTTTAAAAATAAGGATTTCTTCCGCTACGTAATCGAAACGGCAGAAAGCTACGAGATAGACCCATCAAAAATCTGCTTCTCACTTGTTGAGGCGGATATGATTCGATCGGGTATAGATTGGAACACAGTTCTCGATTCCTACGTTAACGCAGGATTTACCTTTGAGGTAGATGAATTTGGCGACAAGTTCTCTATTCTTCCGTATCTTGACGAGCTTCCTATAAAGAGTATTTGCTTTAAGAAGCATTTTCTTGATAAGATAGGAACTAATACCAAGACCAAGTCTTACGTCATTGGTATTAGTAAGATGATTGAGTATATGGGTATTAAGGCGGAATTTTCTAACGTTCGCAAGCAGAGCGAGGTTGAGCTTCTTGCGGCAATAGGAATAGATTATTTTGCGGGCGACCTTTACGGCGAGCCCCTAACGATCGGAGCGCTTCGCGGCGATACCGAATCCTCAGAGGAGGTAGACGCTGATGAGTAATAAAGAAAAAGCTCCAAAGACGCCAAAAGAGCCAAAGGCTCCCAAGGCTCCTAAGTCAAAAAAGAATTTTTTTGAGCGTGCTTGGGATTTTCTTGGAGCGGTTAGCAGAAAGCCGTGGTTTAGAATTTGCGAGATAGTTTTGGCAACCCTGCTTGTTATCCTGCTTATATTCTACGGAGCGGCAATGCTCTTTGCCGAAAAGAGTGGATTTACCATTGCAATAAGCGATGATAAGGATTCCAAGGCGTCTATATCTCTTTCCGAAACTCCCGACTTTACCAAGCCTACGGTTAGACTTGATGCGGGCGGAGTTGCCGAAATGACGAATATTTCGGTTCTTGACCTTCCCGAAAGCTTTGAGGCTGAGGGTGGACGTCACAATGGCGAGAATTATCTTGCCTATACCTTCTATATGAAAAATTCGGGCAGCGAGTCGGCAGACATTCGCTCCGAGCTTAATATAAAATCTGCGCTCAACGGCGCAGAGGAGGCAATTCGTGTAAGAGTTTACCGCAACGGTAACGACGTAACTTACGCAAAGATTGCAAGAAACGGCGAGCCCGAATATAATACGATCCCCTTTGCAGAGGACAGAAAGGTCTTCTCGGTTGTGGAGGAGGACGTAGATCCCGAAGAAATTATTAAATATACGGTTGTTGTTTGGTTGGAGGGCGATGATCCTGAGTGTCTCGATAATATCAAGGGGGGCAACGTGAGAATGTCTATGGCGTTCTCGCTCGACGAAGCCGAAACCTGATAACGAGAAAAAACTTTTAGGATAATTTAACTTAAAACAAACACAAACAACAAAACAAAACCGTATATGATAATGATTAATAAAATAAGGAGGAAAAATGATGAAAAAACAGATTAGAAAAGCTATGCTATGTACTATCGCTATGATGGTTGCTGCAATAGTTTCCTTAACCGGTGTTACTTACGCATGGTTCTCGGAATCTAACGAGGCTACCGTTGACGGTATAACAATGGACGTTATTTCTAAGGACGGCGGTGTTTATATTTCTAAGCAGCCTTATCCTGCAACTTTTGATACCTCGGTTTCTATTGAGAAAAGCGAGATCTTCCAGGGTAAGCACAATGCTTCCTCTACCGCAGGCCTTCTCAATACTGATGGAACTATGAAGTTCTTTAACGGTACTATCGAGAGCCCTACGGACAAGACACTTAATATTGAGTCTGTTTCTGAGGATGGAAACTACTTTGAGCAGAATATTTATTTTGATAACTCAACCGGTGGTAAGGATATAACCATCTCCTTGGCAGGTACTGAAATACTCCCCACCGACGGTAAGCGTACAGATTTGGCTGCAAGAATTGCAATAGTAGTTCACGGCTCTATCACAATTGACGATTTCGTTGCGCAGAAGGACTATCCCGTTGCTAAGAACGGAACCGCTGATGCTCCTGCAATGTTTAAGGGTTACCCCGTGGTTCAGATTTATGAGCCCAACGCAACCACTCACATTCCCGCGGGTATTACCGAGTATCAGAAGAACATCAATCCCGAAAAGGGACAGGGCGATGAATTCATTTACTATGGCTTGAATAACACAGGTACTGACGTAAATCGCTTTGGAGAGGGTTCTCCTTCTCAGCTTACCTTAGTGAATACTGTTAAGAAGGCAGAGGATGTAAAGTTTGTAGTTCCTATGGGCGAGTACCTTAAGATTACCGTATACGTATGGCTTGAGGGACAGGATGCAGATTGTCAGAACAATATTTCGGGCAAGCCTTATGAGGCAGCTATCAAGTTTACTTTGGTATAATTGAGTAATTAATTGTTGTGATACAATATCCTTGATATTAAAAAAGACACATATTTCACTTGGGCGCTCAGCGCCCGAGTGAAAATAAGGAGAAGTTATGAAGAACGTATTAAAAAAAATAGGCTCTGTTGCTATCGACGTGCTTATCATAGTGGTTTTCATAGTTTCTTCGTTTGTAGTTGTTGTAAGTGTAACGGCAAAAAGAAACGGCGGACAGCCAAATTTTATGGGCTACGTTTTTTCAAGCGTACAAACCCAGTCTATGCAGGGTACTATCAATCAGGGCGATTTTATTGTAGGAAAGCTTATTGATGATAATACCGAGATAAAGGTTGGAGATATAGTTTCCTTTGAGGATTATTACGAAGGAAAAATGATAACTATAACCCACCGTGTGGTTGAGATAACCACGGATAATAAATCAACCCTGTATATTACGCAGGGAGATAACGAAAAATATCCGGATGAAATCCCTAAATTGTATAGCTCGATTCGTTCGGTGTATAAATTTAGAATTCCCTTTTTGGGAAAGCTTATAGACTTTCTAAAAACTCCGTTCGGCTTTATTATATGCCTTGTAATTCCGCTTTTGTCGTTTATTGCATACCAGGCATACAAGCTTATAATCCTCTTCTTTAAGAGTAAGCAGGCAGAGCTTGAGGAGCAGGCGGAAAAATTAAAGGCTGCGCAGGGTGCGCAAAATACGCAAAGCACCAAATCGGAGCTTTCCGAGGAGGAAAAGAACGCAATTATCGCAGAATATCTTGCCAAGCAAAAAGCACAGGAGCAGGGTGGCGATAATGCAGATGATAAAAAATAAATTAACTTTGAAATTAACGGCTATAAACCTTAATTATATATAAAAAATTACAAATCAAGAAAGGGCAATATAATGGAATCATTTGTAAAATTCTTATATGAGCTTTTAGCGCAATTTTTTGGAGGCTTTTGGAAGGCTATCGCGGGTGTATTCGGAGGTGCTTTTGACCTTGTAAACATTCCCGCATATGCAGAGCTTGTCGAAACGTACAACGGCGGATTTGGCGTTGGAGGCTGGATACTTGCTATCCTTTGCTTACTCGTTTTGGTGGCTATCCTCGTTGCAATAGTAATTTTGGCGGTTATTCTTATTAAAAAGAAAATCGACAACAAGAATAAGCTTAAAAATCAGATTGCTCTTCTTGAAGAGGTTGGCAAGCTTAACAATCAGGTTATCCGTCTTACAAAGGAAAAGGATAAGATTCTTGCTATTAAGGCAGGCGCTCCCGATCTTCCTTTCTCAAACTACGGTATGGGCGAGGGAACAGAGGAGAATGACAGTGATAGCGTTCTTAAGGAGGGCGAGAGCCGCTTCTATAAGCTTACCAAGATAGATGAAGATTACAAGGACTATGACCGCGAGGCAGAGGAATTTGATAACGAAATTACTCTTGAGGAAATTTGTGATCGCTTTAGAAACTACGCTTGCTCGCGTATGGGACTTTACTACGAGCCCAGAGTTATCCGTCTTTTCCTTGCAGCATTCTCCTCAACCCGTCTTATAATCCTTCAGGGTATTTCGGGTACAGGTAAGACCTCACTTCCTTATGCATGGGGTAAGTTCCTTGAGAATGATACGCAGATAGCATCGGTACAGCCCTCGTGGCGTGACCGCTCCGAGCTTTTCGGTTACTTTAACGAATTTACCAAGCGCTTCTCGGAAACCGAGGTTCTTAAGCGTATGTATGAGTCAACCTATACCGATAAGGTATATCTCACCATCCTCGACGAGATGAACATCGCTCGAGTTGAGTATTACTTTGCGGAAATGCTCTCAATCCTTGAAATGCCTTCAAGAGATGAGTGGGTAGTTGACCTCGTTCCCTCGGGCTGGCCCACCGACCCTAAGCACCTCTTTGACGGACGCTTTAAGCTTCCCGAAAATATGTGGTACGTTGGTACGGCAAACAACGACGACTCGACCTTTGCAATTTCCGATAAGGTTTACGACCGTGCGATTCCGATAAACATTAACACCAAGGGCGTTAAGTTTGACGCACCCTACACCGAAAACCTCAACCTTTCCTACAAGCACCTCGAGGCTATGTTTAACGAGGCAAGAGAGAAGTTTAAGGTAAGCGATGAGTCGCTTGAAAAGATAGGAAAGCTTGACGACTACGTAATTGAGCACTTCCGTCTTGCATTTGGTAACCGTATTGTTAAGCAGCTTCGTGATTTCGTTCCTGCATACGTAGCTTGCGGCGGTACAGAGGTTGACGGTCTTGATTACGTTCTTACCAATAAGATTTTCCGTAAGTTTGAGGCTCTTAACCTTGCGTTCATCAGAGATGAGATTGATGGACTTATCGAGTATCTCTCCGAGCTCTTTGGCGAGGAAAATATGCAGGAAGCTAAGGAATACTTGAGAAGACTTAAGAGATTGGTATAATTTAGCTTTTAGTAAAGTAATTAAGATAACTAAAGTAAGTAAAGTAAGTAAAAAAGATTTACAAAAGGAGTAAGCTTATATGTCTGAGCGTATGACTAACAATAAAATAGAAAAGATGTACGATCGTTTTACCGACGACTTTTTGGGCGAGCTCCGTACCGACGACTTCTTTGCCTTCTTTATGAATGCAATCAAGAGTGGCGAGAGAAACGTTTATCTTTATGAAAAGTACATAGAGAGAAACGTTGATCTTACCTGGGTTGAAATGATTGAGCAGACGATAATTCCTCTTGATACAATCATTCGTAACCCGAGAAGATTTATAAAGAACGAAGAAGAGATTTTGCCTATCGAAATGGTTAAAAACGTTACGACCGAGGGTATTAGACACTTGGCGCAGCACACCAATATGATAGCAACTGTTAAGGGCGACGAGGTTACCCCCCAGAGAATGCTTAACATTCATAAGGAGGAAAGCTTTGAAACCTACGAAAACAGATTTATCTACACCCTCTTACAAAAGCTTCAGTACTTCCTTGATAAGCGCTTGCAGGCGCTTATGGCAAAGACGGGCGCACAGGATATGCTTGAGATGCGTATGGATGGAAGCTTTGACACGGGTAAGGATCAGATAGCGTATAAGCTTGAATTTTCCTACACTACTCCCCACGTTGATTTAGCGGACGAGGATCTTAAGATAAACGCCGACGTTTCAACGCTCAGCTCAATGCAAAGAGTAGAGCGTATCCGTAGAATCCTTTACGATTTTATGGGCTCGCAGCTTATTCGTACGCTTGAGGGATGCGCGCTTGTTCGTCCTCCCCTTACAATGACCAACGTTCTTACGAAGAACCAGGACTTTAAAAAGGCAGTTGAGCTTTGGATGTTCATAGAAAGATATGAGGATCAGGGCTACAACGTAAGTCAGGTTGAGCG
The DNA here is from genome assembly GCA_045634485.1 of Eubacteriales bacterium. Classification (GTDB taxonomy): domain Bacteria; phylum Bacillota; class Clostridia; order Oscillospirales; family CAG-272; genus HGM12713. Next base: position 7,206 of record JAZRAJ010000058.1, read on the forward strand.
TGAGGCGGTTCCCACCGAGAAGTTTCTTGATGAAATGCTTTCGGTAATCGCTTTACAGTACGTAATTTCAAAGAACAATTCGGGCAGAACCGAGGAGCATGACGATTATATGGCACGAAGAAAGGAAATACTTCCTAACATTGTACGAAAGGATATTGATAAGATTATAGAAAATTACGACCTTGAAATTGACGAGGTTAAGAGAATTTTCGTTGAGAGAGCCGAGGAGGCTCAAAAGAACAAATACGATGATTCGGCAAAGGTTGAATCGGTGCTTTCACGTGCTATGACTCTTGAAAATACGAGAATGGCGGTTGATGCAAAGCATAGAAAAACAAGAGCCGACAGAATTGCCGAAAAGCAGGAGCAGGAGCGCAAGAAGGCAGAGCATGAGGCAGAGCTTAAGCGTATTCGCACTGAATTTTTGGAAAAGGAAACCTCGAGAATTGAGAGCGAGGTACGCACTAAGTTTGAGGCTATTGCCGAGGAGCGTGATGCGGCTCGTCAAATTGAGGAGCAGGCAGCAGCAGAGGCTCGTGAGGCAGAAAGACTTGCTCGCGAGGAGGCTGAGGCAGAGGCTCGAGTTGCGGCTCGCATAGCCGAGGAGGAAAAGGCGGCGGCAGAACGCGAGGCAGAGCGTATAGAGGCTCGCAAGGCGGCAAGAATTGATGCGCTTTACGGCTCTATTGACGGCAAGAAAAAGGTTTATCGCGCAGTGCGCAGAGAGCCCAAGGGTGACTGAGCATGATGAAAAAAGATAAAATTAGGAAGGATGCGACTGTCGTTGCCGACGTACCGCTCGGTGCAGAGGTTAGCGAGAGCAACGCTCCGAAGAAAAAAAGGAGATTTACACGAAAATCACTAATTAAGGTGATGTTCATAATATCTATAATATTTATTATGATATCGCTTACCTATTCGTGGTTTATTGCGGCAAGTCGCGCAAGTGTGGATGGAATTAATATTGACGTTGTCGATCCGAATAATCTTATAGCGGATGGATTTACGGCAAAGGGCGCAATCAACTCGCTAACAGGTAACGGAACAAGCTTTTTTAAGCCTCTTTGGACAGAGCAGATGGTTGGCACTAACGGTAATTTCAATCTTTACAGACCTGTTAAGAGTGGAGAGTATGAGCCCACAATTGACGACGTTGCTTCGCCACTTTCGGTTGCAGACAATCTCCTGATTATGGATTTCTCGCTTGGCATTAACGGCAAGCATGAAATTTATATGATAAATGGCTCGGGCGTTAAGTCTGTTGACAAGGACGCAGAGTATTTAGAGGGTGCTATTCGCGTTGCTATTTTAAAGCTTAACGAGGAAAGTCAAAAATATGAGCTTTGCTTTGTATGGATTCCCGACGTTTTATCCGTAAAGGACGGTCAGCCTCAGCTTGATAACGTTGTTACCGTGGTGTATCCCGATAATGGCGCTGCCAAGGAAGAAACACTTGAGATTGATTCCGAAAACGGAACAAAAACCGTTAACGGAGTAAGATACGTTTGGGGACAGATAGACGCAAAAAATCAAAATAAGATTTTTGTAGGCGAGCTTAGCGGAACGTCGAAATACCGTTGCGTTGTATGGCTTGACGGAAATGACAGAGAGTGTAATTACGATCTTCTTGATCAGGAGGTAATTGCAACCTTTAAGTTCTTTCCCGAGGCTATTTCCGAGGACGCTACTGAGTGAGAGGAGATTTTATGAAAGAAAACACTAAAAGATACGTAAAGTTATCAATAATTCTATATATAGTTATACTTAGTGTGGCGCTTGTAGGCACTCTTGCTTGGTTTGTCTTTAAACAGAGCGCAACTATTACAACTGAGGAAAACTCAAAAATCGTTGCGGGCGAATATCTTGAGATATGTCTTGATGACGGTACCGACAATTGGGTTACCGATATGAAGCTTAACAACGTAGTTCAAACCCCCGATGTTTCGGTAACGCCGGAGGGAAAAATTTGGTATCCCGTTTCTCTTGACATTGACGAGGAGCTTTTCGTGGACGATAAGGGAGCAGGAGTGTACCGTGACGTTACGGATTCCGAGGGCTATTACATTAAGGTCGACCTCAAGGTTCGCGCAAGCAAAAACGTTAACGTTTATTTGCACAGCTCTTCTACCGTATCCTGCGTAGATCCCGATAAAACAGATGCGCTTAATTCATTTTCTAAGGATGCAATAGCGGGTGCAACTCGCGTTGGCTTCTTTGACGAGAGTGGCTTAAAGAGAGTTTGGGTTCCCAATGAGGGCTTTGAGCTTGTATCTGAGGACGGCAAGGTTACCGGATTGAAGTTTGACGGTACACCCGAGGCAGAGTACAAATATCTTAAGGTGGTTGATGAAACCGTTAAGTCGGGCGATGAGTACGGCGTATGGCCCGAGGATAAGCTTTTGGTTGGCACAAATGCGCTTGCAAGCGATGAGAATATAAACGAATCAAAGCCTATACTTAGCTTTGACGATGCCGGCGAGCAGAAGCTTTCGGTTTATATTTGGGTTGAGGGCTCGGACCGCGAGGCTAACACAGTTCTTAGCGGCGGCTCGATTAAATTTAACATTAAGCTTGTAGCTATCGAGGAAAAGGCAGAATCCATCGTTAATATCGATGACGTTGTATATAAGGATGGAGCGCTTGTTTATGCATCCACCGGCGCAACCGTTGGCTCCGAGATACTTTACAGCAGAGATGCTAAGGTATGGACACCCTATAGCGTTGGTGCTCCCTTGGCAAACGGAAATGAAATTCTTTACGTTCGCGCAAAGGAAACCGCAACGGAAATGTTGGGTTCTATTAAGGAGATTTCGGTAAAATGAGCTTTATTAATGAGCAGAAGGGAGAAGGAAAATGAATAACACCCAAAAGAAAATAAATTGGATACGTGTGCTTAGACCTGTCGCGCTTGCGTTGGCGTTGGTTTTCCTTTTATCCTGTGCTACTTATGCATGGTTGAAGCGTGATTGGACACCTAAGATTCATCAGGAAAACGTAAAAATTGCCGCAGGCTCTTCACTTACCTTTATTTACGGTGAGGATAATATCGAGGATATCTCTATAAACGAGCTTTTCGATGAGGAAACCTTTGTTTTTAAGTCCGTTTCAAACTGTAGCGGAGAAAGTAATGACTTCTTTTCTCTCAGTTACAGTACAAAGGGTGCGTATTACGATACGTTTAAGAAGATTTCTCTTGCCGATCTTCCTATTGAGCAGCAGAGCCTTCCAACAAAATATACCGAGCTTGGTAAAAGAAACGGATACATCGAGCTTACATTCCAAATAGCATCTGCGATTGGCGAAGAGGTTTATGATAAAAATATTTATCTTAAGGATTCCTTTATAAGAGGAACTATTGTGGAGGGAGATCAGGCTGCTACTGACCGTAATGCAAAAGCGGCAGAGGCTGTGAGAATTTCGATTACTCTTCATAAAACCGAAAACACACCCGAAACAACTACTATATTTGCTAAAAATACAACCACGCACGTTGGCGTAAACAATTATCACGCCGAGGGCTACGGTTATGTTGCCGACGGCGCTTCAAGATATGATAGAAGCGGCGATATCCCAGTGCTTGCTACTAAGGTTTCTTACACTGTAAACGGTGTAAGCGACGAAAGAGATTTAAAGGTTACCACAACAGGTATAAAGACCTTTGCAGATTTTGCAACCACGCCTCTATTCGTTCTCGAAACGGGAACTACGAGATCCTTGACGGTTAGAATTTGGCTTGAGGGTGAGGATGCAAACTGTGAGGACAGTATAGCGGATTCTGCACTTGATCTTTTGTTGCAGTTTTCTGCGGTGGATATAAAATCATAAACGCTTAATTAAAAAATAATTGCTTTACAAAGGAGGAGCGTACAATGAAAAAGAGAATACTTGTAATATGTTACGCTCTTCTTTTGTGCGCAACAGCAAGCTTGGCTTGGCTTTCTGATTTCCAGCCAAACGTTGTTGAGGATTTAAGGGTGGAGTTTCAAGACGGTGCGCTTACCGTAGTAAATCTTGATTTTGATGCTTACATTGAAGCGCCAAATTCCGAGGGAGCATTTGAGAGAGTACCCGACGGAAATCAAGAAGGTGAGGAATATTATCTCTTTAATAAAAAACAGATGGTTCCCGATTCGATAACACCGTTTAAAATTAAAATAAAGAATACGTCCACAACCGAGTCGCGTAAGGCGAAGATTGGTGTTGCAATACGCTTAGACCCGGAGGAGATGAAGGACGTAAATATTCTTGACGTTATTTATCTTGATATGGTTGCCGGTGACGGCTTTGATACAACCAACAATTATCACGTATTTTTAAGACTTAACGCGGCAGAGCCTATTGGCGCTGAGGATAGCGGAGAGTATTTTCTTTGGGCTTACGGCGATGGCGAGGAGATAACCATTCCTCCCACAAAGCCGGGAACCGAGTACGTTACGCTCGACTGTAGCTTCTATTACGATCAGGAGGCGACTGCAGAGTATCAGAATAAATCGATACAGGCTATAGCGTTCAGATTGGAATAATTTATGAGCAAGCAAGGCGTTAAAAAGATTTTTAAGGGTATAGGGCGTGCGTTAAGCCTTGCGCTTATCGTTTTTGAGGTCCTTATAATAATTTTTTTGATTATCTCAAAGGTTCAGGGAAATCCCCCAACGCTTTTTGGTCATCAAATGTATTTTATACGAACGGGCAGTATGTCGCCGTATCTTGAGCCCGGAGACGTAATAATCTCCAAAAAATATGACGGTGGCGAGCTTGTTGCGGGTTGCGAGGGCGACGTTGTTACCTATTACGGTAACGTAAACGGTGGCACCGAGATGATAACCCATAGAGTTATTGAAATTGACGGCGACAAGATAATTACCAAGGGGGATTTTAACAATACGGCGGATTCCCCGATTACTAAGAATGACATTGAAGCAGTTATGGTACACAAAGCTGTTGTTATAGATAAAATTTATATGATAATATCAAGCACGTGGGGCTTTTGGCTATTCATATTTACGCCGATTGCTCTGTTGATAATATCCGAAATAGTTTCTTTGGTTAAGGAACTGAAAAGAGAGAAAGAGGAGGCAGATGAAAATGAAGAAGGGAATGAATAAGGGCTCTGCTAAGCGAGTGGTAATAATACTTTCGCTATGCTTGGCGTTGCTTATCGCGCTTGGCGCGTTTTCGTTTGCGTGGATAAGAAATTACGTTGACGTTGATACGGTTCAGGTAACAACAGGTAAGATGCTATATAATTTTAAGCTTTACCGTGTTAAGAACGGTGTTGTTACGCCGATAACATTTTTTGATACCGAAAATGCTTCGGATTCCGAGGCGGGAAATTCTTCGGCAAGACTTGAAAAGGATCTTGGAACCACAGCTCCTTTGATAAATATTGACGATGGCGAGGAAGTGTTCTTCGTTATAGAAAAGTACAGTGATTCGATAGATTTCGACGTTGCGATTTCCTTTGATAACGATGGACGTCCCGAAAACTTTGAATATATCGGTCAAATGAACTATATGATGGGCGATGATTCCTCCTCTATTGCAAGCGTTAATTCGCAGGCGGCGCTCGAGGCTTATCTTAAGGCTCCTAATGAGAATACCGCAAAGGTGGAAAACCTTGGCAATATTTGGAACGTTGTGCAGAAGACCTCTCTTGAGGGCAACCAAAAGTATGCTTTGGTTCGTTTGAAGCTTGCAAGAAACGCATCCTCCTCCGCAGACGTTGAGGGAGCGTCCTTCCCCTTCAGAGTTAGCTTTTGCGTAGCGCAAAAGGATGCGCTTCCGGATGATACGCAGGTAGATAAGTTCTACGTTAAGGACGAGGCTACGCTTGAGGAAGCTATGCAAAGCTATGGCTTTGGCGATGAAATTTATTTCGTTCAAGACGTAGATTACGCAGGCGATTTGGTATTCACACGTCCTTGCACGGTAACACTTGTACGTTCCACGCTTACCTTGAAGGGAAATCTTGTTTTCTCATATATGTACGGTGGCAAGTTCGTTCTTAATACGGTTAGTGACGGTCATATAATAATAGGTAAAAATAATGATGCGGACGGTAATTTCCAAATAGACCTTCCCGATACGTCTATAGAGCTTGTTGGAGCAAACAACGATGCCGTAGGCATGGCGGATATTTACGTAGAGGGTCGCTTTACGGCGAATGCATCTAAAAACGATGGCGAGGGACTTTTCTTCAAGGGCGTTCGTATTTGCGATACAAAGACGGTAAGTAAGAGTGAGTTTGCTCATTCAACGGATCTTAAGCCCGTGCTTATCAATGGCTCTACGAGAATGTCTATTGCAAACCGTACCAGAGTCGGTGCGCTTACCGCAAACTTCTATTGCCGTAAGTTCGTTCTTGATAATCAGGGTTATATAGAGGGAATTGATCTTACCTCCATGACTCAGGATATTACCTTGCTCAGCACTCCTTGTATTTTAATTGATAATGCAGGCTCTGTTGGTGTGGTTGATACCGACAGTAACGTAATTAAGCTGCCTAAATGGTCGGTTAAATTCAATGCAAATGATAAAAAATCGGCAGAGGATAATACTCATATAATTGCAAATAAGGGCTCGGGCAAGATACTTGCTATAACGCCCAATAACAGCTATGAGGAGGATGCCTCGATTGTTAACAGTGGAAGCTTCTTCTTCTCTAAGGGCGACAAGGAGGAGAATGGCTACCGCGATGATATCGATTATATGCTTCGTACACAGTTTGTTGAAGCCGTTGACGGAGATAAAACAAAGATAATCGTTCATTATGAGGCTCCCGCGCAGATAATTCTTAACGAAGAGCAATATAAGGACCTTGCAGGTCTGACAACTCTTAAGAGCTATATCGATTATTATTCTGCAAACGGCGATATAGCAGAGGCTAAGGACCTTAAAGGGGTTACCGTTATTTGCTACGGCGATAAGGCGCTCACGGCACCTCCGTTGAAAAATCCTGATAGGCCTGATCAGGGATATGAGGAGGGACTTGAGTACGACTATAACTTTATTAAGTCTATGAAATCGCTTACAGCGCTTGACCTTTCGGATGCGGTATCAGTGGATAAAACTGTTCCCGATTATGCGTTTAAGGGTATGTCAACGTTAGCAAGCGTTCAAATGTCGGAAAGTGATACCACCTGGGGCAAATACATCTTTACAGGAACAGCTATTGATGAAATAACCTTCCCGCAGTCGCTTACTACCTTGAATAATACAAGGGATAATAAGGGAAATGCAACAAAGCAAGAGGTTCTTGACGGCATAAGATACGTTTATACGGCAATTACAATTGTTGACGGAGTTTATGCTAATAAATATGCGGTTCAGTATTATTTCGTTCCCGATGATTTTGCTTACGATGAATATCGTAAGTTAAATAACGTAACCGAATGGCATGCAAGAATATTCCTTAATAACGGTGTTAGACGTTACGGCGAATACTTCCTTAGATATGATCCGGATACTCAAGATTTGGTGCCCACCTGTGAATTTGTTGTATACACCGGCGGATTTACCTTAGATAACAACGGTAAAGAGGTTAGAAAGGCTTGGGTAAAGGAAGAGGAATTCGACTTTAACAAGATGTATATAGACGGTAATGCTTATACAATAACATCCTTTGACCCTTACGCTTTATTTAATAAGCTATATTGTGAGGAATCGTTGGAGGTTGTTCTTAGTGAAAACGTAACCTCAATCGGTCAGTATGCGTTTGCTTGTAGTTCGGATGTTTATACTCTTATAGGGTTGACATCGGTTACTATAGAGGGTAACCCCGAAATTTTAGGAAATGCCTTTGCATACAATGATGCTCTTGTATCATTCAATGCCCCAAAGCTCACTAAGCTTAAGGGCGGATATAACTTATCCAATAATAACGTTCTTAAAAAGGTTTATATGCCTATGCTTAGCGTTGTAGAGGGAGCGGTAGACCTTGGTAACTGTCCTGAGCTCGAAAGCGTAGATATAGGTGTTATTGAATGTACCGACGATAATAAGAGCTTTTATATTGCTATTGCTTACGACAAGAACGATAATATTTATAATGATACAACGAGCTATAACAAGTATTCACCTGCAAGATTTTATATTCATACCGAGTATGCGAATGACGTAAGCTCGTATTCCAAGGGCTTGGCTGCAGATTACAGACATATTTTTGTTACCGAAAGCTACGCAGATCTTTATAGAGCTACAACAACGTATGAGGGTGTTACCGAAATAGGAAATAATTCTTTGAATGCTCTTATAGCGGCTGATATAGATGGAAATGATCTTGTTGCCGGTAAGCAGCATGCTTATTACTATGTAATTGACGGCTCGAACGCTCGTTTAGTTGCTTGCTTGCTTTCTAAGATAGATGAAAAGGGCAAGGATTATACAACAATATCCTCGTTTAATCACAACGGTGTTGAGTATCCCGTTAGCTATATAGGAGCGGCTGCATATCACTTTACTAAAATGCTTGCTCAAAATATCAAAATCAGTGACGGTGTCACTGCGTTGGGCGATTATGCGTTTGACTCGGTAAATAATGATTATAAAAAATATTGTGTTACGCTTGATCTTAATAACGTGGCTAAGGCGGGTAAACGTACATTCTATTATATGGATATGGCAAGAATAGTTGGCGATTCTCTTGAGGAGGTTGGCGAGGATGCGTTGTCATATAATCAAAATTTAATAGTTGCAAATTTGCCTAATCTTGCTAGAACTCGTCCTATTGGCTCTGCTGCTAACAAGAGTAGAGTTTTTGTAGGTTGTAAAAATTTGAGATTGATTTGCATTGGATATTCTGATGATATTGATTATGATAAATCGTCCTCATTGAGAAAAAATTATATTCGTTTTGTTAATTTTGTAGACGGTTCACAGAATATAGAGCTTCCTAATGTTAACACAATTATAAACAGTAGTTATCCTATCATTAACTCGAGTTTCCAAAATAGTTTTATTCAGGTGGATAAGTCTTATAATGGAATTTATGTATCGGATTATTACGATTATGAAGTCAAGCTTGGGGAAATTACAGACACACTTAGGTTGCCCGGATATATTTATCATAAGCAGGATAATGGTGAGCTTTCGCTTATAGCGGTTTCGCCTGATTTGCAGAACTTTGGTGATTATAAGATTAATGAGAATGGTGGCAGTGACTATACAACGCCCGGAAAGCTCTATGAGGTTAACGGTGAGTATACTGCTAAGGATAATGGAAGCACACCTAAATTTACGGTTACGTCAATTGGTAAGCATGCTTACGGTGCGGTAATTGTAGACGGCGTAGATAATTTTATAATAGCGGGCACTGTTAATAAGCTTGATAACGGTGCGTTAAGCGGTTCTGCATATGAAAATAGTTACACGTCAACAGTTACATTAACGGGTGTTAAGTGCTTAGATCTTGCCAACGTTACCGAACTTGGAAGAAGAGCTTGCTATATATCCAATATAGAGCAGTTGAAGGCTCCTAACACAGTTGTTTTTGGAGAAGAAGCATTTGCTGATTGTAAGTCGCTTTTAAATGCTTATTTGCCTTCATTTGAACGTGCATTGGTTTCGGGTACGTTTAAAAACTGTTCTGCCTTATTGTGGGTTACCTTTGGCGAGAATGCTACGACCTTGGTAAATAATATGTTTGAGGGAGCAAAGAATCTTCAAAAGATAACGATTCTCAATACCAAGCAAGTGGTTAATCCGGCAACCAGCTTGCGTTCTTCAGAGCCTGAAAAGATATTCGTTGCAGTTCCTGCGGCGATTTATAAGGCTTATGAAACAGCCTTTATGACTTCTAAATTTGCAGGAATTCCTTTTGCAAACTTTACGTACTTTGGTAATGCTTTTCAAATAAATGGCGCAACCTATTACTGGAACGAGCTTGACGATAGTGCAAAGACGGCATACATCGATTACGTTGAGGGTACGCTTCCTGATACGCTTATCTTCCCATCGGAGTTTGATGGATATAGGGTTGTTGCGGTAAGTGCAAATGCAATATCTGCGCTTCCGGATAATGTTTCAAAGATTGTTCTTCCCGATAATATGGAGTATCTTACGTTTAATACTGCGGATTTGACAAGCGGTATTATGGAGCTTGAGATTTCTTCTTCGAATTCCAAGTTTAAGACGGTAAGCGGAGTGCTTTATAGTAAGGACGGCAAGACGTTGTATGTATATCCTCAGTCTAAGTCGGGTACGACATTCACTGTTGATAGCACGGTTATCGAGATTGCTTACAGAGCATTCTACGGAGCGAAGAACATCGAAACGCTTACGATTGCGGGCGTTGTTACCGTAAGAGATCAAGCGTTTGAAAAGGCCGGTATTTCTACAATTAAGTTTACAAATACCACAGCAAGCGTGTTTGCGGGCAAGGATATTTTGCTTGGCGCAAATGCGGCGCTCGTTATAAGTGTTCCCAAGGGCTCGCTTATAGCATTTAAGTCTAAGGTATTGATGGATTATTCGATACTCGATAGATTTGTAGGCGCATAAATAAAAAAGTATAGACTATTGCAGAGTGACACGCTTTGCAATAGTCTATTTGTAATTTTGGTAATAAGGGGCAAAAATGAAAAACAGAAAAGCATTTAACGATTCAGAGCAGCCAGAGCCTAAAAGAAAAACGAGAGTAGAAACAGAGGATGTTCCGCTCTACCGCTCTTACGGAGTTACCAAAAAGGTAAATCCAACAGCTCGAAAAATAAGAGATTTTTTTGCTAAGGCACTAACCGCTACGCTTTTAGCGATAGAGCTTATGTTAATTTCGATAACGGCGTTTATGCTTGCATTTTACACCGACGTTTTGGTTGGCACGCTCGTGTTTATAATTTTGTTTTCTATATTTTTCTTTAATGCAACAAAGCTGCTAAGACGACGTGCGATATTCGTTAGCAGACTTAAAAAGACCTGCAAGCAAAACCGATATAGATTGCAATTTCAAAGAGGCTTTTTTAAGGCGATGACGTGGGCGGAGGATAGTGCGGTGGATTTTACCGTTAAGGCGGGAAGGTACACATATTACGTAAAATTTGCTACGTCAAAGCGTTTTTTGTCAAGCTTTACCTTTGTTGCAAGGGACAAAATGAAGTATACCAGGATAGCAAGGCATAACAGGTTTTCGATAATTTTTGACTGTAAGGATAAAACGTATACAATGCCAATCGAGTTTCCGAGCGGTATTGACGATAAGGATAAGTACACCATAAGGGCGATACTCATAAATCCTGCGGTAATGAATATCGAAAAGAAGGGAAACGACGGAGTGATAATTCCGACAGGCTCGGGCGAAAAGCTTTTTGGGTATACGATATTTACGGGAACAGGCTTTATAGAAACGATAAAAAGAAACGCAGAAGACAAAAAATAGAAAATAAATATTGACAAAATAACGCAACCGTGCTATAATATATAGGTATGGCGCGGTTGCGCAAGAATTAATAACGAGGTGTGGCTCAGCTTGGGGACGTTTGTGAGCGCCGCCGGTGGCGGATGAAGCGAGCAAAAAGGAGTTGCAGTGACTTGCCGATTGGCAAGGAGCAAAGCGACGAAGACAGAGGCTTAGTCACAACAGGGAGAGCGCTACGTTCGGGACGCAGTCGCCGACTTGTGTTCTGCGATTTTTCAAAACGCCGAGAACCCTTGTAAACATTGACTATTTCGGTAGTATAAAAAATAATAAAAATTCCGTTGTAAGTGGTTTGACCACATGTTTGACCACTTACAAAAAATAATAAAAAAACCACCATCGAGGTGTGGCTCAGCTTGGTAGAGCGCTACGTTCGGGACGTAGAAGTCGCAAGTTCGAATCTTGTCACCTCGACCAAAATTGGCTCTGAGAAGCGTTTCTCAGAGCCTTTTTCTTTGCTTACTGCGTATCAATTTTTGACATTTTCTTAATGCATTTCTAATATGTTGCTTATAATCCGTTGTTTTATAATCCGTTTACTGATATAATAATGTAGAATGGAGGTGTTGTAACTATGATTACAAAACTTTTGGGTGATAGAATTCGTGAACTTAGAAATAAAACCGGACTCAGCCAAGAAAAATTTGCTCTAAGCATAGGTATGGATAGAACCTATTTTGCTTCTGTTGAGGCAGGACGCAGAAATATTGCTATATGCAATATAAAAAAGATAGCAGACGGATTGGGTGTGTCTTTATGCGAACTTTTCAACGGGCTTTGATTATTAGGGGGCGCTATGATAAGATTTAGAAATCCAGGAACACAGTACTCTACACAGATTCAAGTTATAAAACAGCTTTATACTGAACTTGGTAAACAAGCATACTTTACTCTTGATGATATGGCAGTTGTCCTTGCGCAAGGAAAACTGATGACTGCTTACGGTTATGCAGGTGATGATGCCATAAAATTAAGCAATACTGAAGAAGAAGCCCTTAATTCAGCAAAAATGAATGCAAAGATGTACGCAGAGGTGTTCAGAATGTTGGGATGGATAACTCCCTACAGCGAATCATCTTCCTATCCTCTTGTTTTCACTTATCTTGGCATTCATGTTGCTCTTTCATCAGGTGACTGCTCTAAACTCTATGAACAGTGTGTATTAGGAATCAATAATCCTACACAGTTAACTGATAATATGAGCTACACCGAAAAAATTCGCTTTTTCAAATGTGCACTTCGAACTTTTATTGACTTAGGCGGCACTATGTACAAACACGAGCTATGTTTGGGGCCTATGAGTATTAACGATGAAAATGAAAGCGAATATCAAAAAATGCTTGTTTTCATTCGTTCTATACGAGGAGATCAAAAACGATTAAAGAAGGCATTTGATGACTTAGCACGAAGCCTAGGGATGAAGCACGATCCTGTTGACAACTGCACCAGGCTACCTATCGCTTTTATGAAGAGTTGCAACTGGCTGGAAACAATTCGAACAAAAGAACTCTATGGTACTTCATTGACTTGCCTAAAAATCACTCAACACGGAAGAGATGTTTACGAATCGATCAAAGACATGAGCGATATCCGTCTTGACAAATACGAATCTTTGCCACCACAGCAACAACACGCGTTAATCCGTCTTGGAATATATTCAATGCTTCAAAGATCTGGATATGATATTTCAAGTGTTTCAGAAACGATGGCTTCCGATAAGCTTCTTTGCCAATCAGTAATAGGAAACAATGATTTGTTGTTCTCTCCTTGCCAAACACTGCGCCGACATGAAGTGGAATCCGCTTTAGGAATAAAATTAGGTGTAGGCGAAGAATCGAAGCACGATCTCCATACTTTTGAAAGTTCTGTGCAGGAACGCACATCGCTTGCCGCAACTCAAGTTTGGGATTTAAACATTCCTGAAGGAGCTGCGACAGAACTTCTTACCGATCCAGAGGATATAGATTTTCTTTCGCGCGTAAACTCATTTAAAGCAGACGGTCATTCAAGCTCAAAAATTGTTTCGTTGCTGTTTGACTATTATGCGGATGCAACACAGACGACTTTTTATCCCTTGATTGCTACTCTATTTAAGGTAATGGGCTTCAATTGCTCTTTCTCACGTCCCGGAGATAATGGAGCTAGATGGGATGCAATAATCGATGATCCGGCGAGAAGTATTCCGATTGAAATCAAGTCACCAACAGAAGAACAACATTTGTCTATTAAGGCGATACGGCAGGCACTCGAAAACAAGATCATTCTTCTTTCTAGAAGAACACACATAACAACGCCCGAGATAACTACACTTGCAATCGGTTATTTTATGCCTAACGAACGCGCCGAGGTAAGCAGACTCATTTCTGATATCAAAGACACCTATGGATACAAAATCGGCGTAATAGATTTAAAATCATTGCTATCCTTAGCAATTAGCATTTTGGTAGACGAAAAAGGATTCGACAAAGAACAATTATATGCATTGGAGGGATTAATGAATGCGCATATTCTCTGAAACAATTAATAAATCATCCATATCCGTGTTGAAAGATATCCCTTCCCGAATTGAGTATATTTCAGGAGAGCCTTCAAAAGCACACTTTGCCAATGGTCAAAGCTGTTCAATAGGATGCTTAGGCTGTACCAATCCTAGATGCATGAAATTTGAAGCAACCGAGATAACCTGTTCCGAGGTAGAAAGCTTCCCTAATGACCAATCCCTTAATGTTTGTCCTGTTGGTGCATTAAGTTGGGATAACGAACAGGATATTCCAAAGGTTGATTCTACAAAATGTATAAACTGTGGAATTTGCTTGAGGCGCTGCCCTGTTGGAGCGATATATTATAACAACGGCGTTCATGTGAATGCCACCGCATCCCAACAGCAAACAACGGTAGCTGTTGATTCTAACACAACGAGATTGCAAACAAAACAGATCCAAGCGTTAGAGGATATTGACCGAAGTGGTGTTCTTATAATGGAATCTGATAAATTGATGGAATCCATTTATGAAAAATTAAATCGCCTGAAACCTCAATTTCACAATACCGTCGGTCGAAATCTATTGATTTCTCTCGGCTGTAATAGTGCTATGAGAAGAATCGGCGATGTCTACACAAGAATGGACGCTGTATATTCATCGCCTGACGGCTGCTTTGGTGCGGTAGAAGTTGAATTTGGAAGAGACACACTTGAGGCCTCTCGCGGAATATTAGATGACATAGCTGTTCTGTATACTCGATACGAAATAGACAAAGATGCAAATCTGCCGCTAGTTATTTGCCTACAACTTCCAAATGCACGTCAAGGATATTGGCAAGTTGTCAAAGACATCAAAAATGTTGAAGATATCGCCATAGCGACGATAACCATTGGTGCTATGCTATTGTTGAATTGGAATGGTTGTTTACTAATTCCTGATGATGTTACATATCATTTAGATTATGATAACATGGATTTGCGTTCTGTAATATCTTGGCAACTAGATCGTCAGATTAATATCAGCGATAAGCTGTTGGGAATTTTAGAACCGCAGAAATAATTTGAGAAGTGTTGAATAGTGTTGACATGTTTTGATTTTTATGTTATACTATAGAAAATCACAAAAAAGAAGGTGTGTTATGCCAGAAACTTTCGTTGGTACAAAAGAAGCATCTGAGATACTTGGAGTAAGTATCTCGACGATATATAGAATGATAGAGCAAGAGATTCTTTGTCCTATCAAAACACCGGGTGGCCAAAGACGCTTTTCTGTTCTTCAATTGGAAGAATTCAAAGAAAAGAGTAAAGCTATTACAGCCCCTCAAAATCCATATTTGTCAAAAACGCCTACATCTACCGATATTGATGAAGAATCTACACCTGTACGACCTGTAGAAGTTATTGACGAGGAGAATCGTCCCGTTGATCCCAGAAACACTCTCAATGATTTGAACGGCTCTCAATGGTTGCCTGAAACCAAGAGTTTTTTCTATCAAAAGGGATTAGGCTCTAAACATCCACATGCACAAATTGAAAGACAGCATCCAGCTCCCTATTCTTATCAAGATGTTGCACACCTCATTACTTTTTTTACTAAAAAAGGAATGCGTGTTTTAGATCCCTTCGGCGGTGTTGGTTCTACAGCTAAAGCATGTGAATTGGAAGGACGATTCTGCACCAGTATCGAACTACAAGAAAAGTGGAGAGACCTTTCCATAGAGCGACTTGAATTTGAAGTCGGCAAGGGAGCATCGACAAGACATGAATTTATCTTGGGCGATTCTAGAGTTGAGTTAAAAAAGATTCCCGATCGTTCTTTTGACTTTATGATAACTAGCCCACCATATTGGTCAATCTTGAATAAGAAGGCAGATCAAAAAGTATTGAGAGAGCGTGTTGCAAACAATCTTGCCACAAACTATTCTGATAACGATGAAAACGATTTAGCTAACATTAGTGATTATTCGGAATTTTTAAGAATACTCGTTGATGATATTTTCCTTGAATGTGGTAGAATTCTTCGCCCCAAAAAGTATATGTGCTTGGTTGTTTCTGATTTTAGAAACAAATCTGAGTTTATAAGTTTTCATAGCGACCTGATTCAAGCGTTGAACAAGAGAGAGACTAGCGACGGCTATAGAATTACATTACAAGGCGTTAAAGCGCTGCTTCAAAATCACAAGTCGTTGCTTCCATATGGTTATCCTTTTGCTTATGTAGAGAATATCCATCACCAATATGTTTTGATTTTTAGGAAGGATAAGAAGTGATGGGTATCGAATATAGCGGAATTATATGCGGAAATTCCGATGTCATACTCCAAGAAATGCTCAATAACGGATTAAAAGTTGATCTAGTGCTGACAGATCCTCCCTATAACTTGAACAAGGATTTCGGCAACGATAGCGATAAGTTATCATTGGAAGAATTTTTAAGTGTTTCAAGGCAAAGAATAGAACTTTGTAGGGATTTGTTAACACCGAATGGAAGCTTAATTTGGTTTGGCATTCATCATTACATAGGATTCGTCCAATCAATCATGTATGATGTCGGTTTAAACTACAGAAGAATGAACATATGGTATTACGAGAATGGTTTTTCTCGCTCAACCACATCCCCTATGACACAATACGAACCATTCCTTTGGTTTTCAAAATCTCCAAAGAAATGGACTTACAATGTTGATGATGTGAGAGTTCCATATAAAAGCACAGAACGATTAAAAAATCCCGTGTATTATAAGAACTCAAGAGGTGAACGCGTCAAATGGGAACCCAATCCCCTTGGTGCAATGCGCGGAGATATATGGGCTTTCCCTACTCTAGCCGGCAAGTTGTATCAAGATGAAAAAACGCCACATCCGACACAGAAACCTGAATCTCTCATAACAGAAATTATCAAAGCTTATTGCCCAAAAAACAGCGATGGCTTATACGAAGGAATTATTTTAGATCCTTTTCATGGTTCAGGCACATTAGGTGTATGTTGCGAAAAACTTAACCGTCAAGGTCACAAAATCAAGTGGATTGGTATCGAATTAGAAAAACAATGGTGTGATGTCGCGCACGAGCGTTTAACAAAGATTTAACCTAAAGACTAGGTGCATTTCTGCACCTAGTCTTTTCTTTGCCTACTGCGATGTAAAATTTGAGGGCTGACAGTTTTTGCTGTCAGCCCTCTTGTGTTATGCTGTTTTCATTTTTTTCTTCTCGGCTTCTATTTCTGCTTTCTTTTCGGTTATCATCTTTGCGAGTGCTTCTTCGCATTCTTCTCTCGTTTTTGCATAGACATTAAATTTCTTTCTCTTTCCGTCGGGCATTCTTGGGTAGAAGCTTCCTTCCCATAAGTTAGCGTTTATCTGATACACGCAGCCTGTTCCACTCTTGCGTACCTTTGGCTTCCACGGCTCGAATTTTTCCTCAACGGGGCTTGTTTCTGTATTCTGTGGCTTACTGCTCGATTGAGCTTCCGAAGCGTTTGTACCGCCAATTTCTCGGTCAATTTTCTCGGCTGCTTGCGTTCTCATTGTGTCGGTTACGTGGCTGTAAATATTCAGCGTTGTTTCCGAGCTAACATGTCCTATTATTGTGGAGAGCGTTTTAATATCCATTCCGTTTTCAAGTGCCATCGTTGCGAATGTGTGTCGCAAATCATGAAATCGTATGTGCTTACAATGCGCTCTTTCAAGCATTATCTTGAATCGCTTGGTTATTGCCGTAGGATTTCTCGGCTCATCCTTTTTTACGGGAGAAGGGAATATCCACTCGGAGTTAGACTCATTTTTCATTTTTTGCATTATTTCTAACATATCGGGCGGAAGGAGTATCGTTCTTATTGAGTTCTTTGTTTTCGGTATGGATATACCCTTGGTTGTTTGTTGGCGACAGATTCTCAATTCGCCTGATTCAATGTCAAGATCTCGCCATTTAAGTCCGAGTATCTCACCTCGCCGCATTCCCGTAGTTAGCTCAAGGAGAAACATTTCATAGTATCCTTCCTCGTAGGCTTGATTTAATAGCCTTACAATTTCGGCTTGACTCATTATTTTCATTTCACCGTTTTTCTTTGGCGGTAGCTTGCAACCGATTGAAGGATTTCTTGTTATGAGTCCTTCAATGACTGCCTTTTCAAGTGCGCTTCGGCATGTGGTGTGGCAGGAGCGTACCATTCTATCTGATACGCCTGTGCCGAATTGCTCTATATTTTTTCTTCTGCCTGAGCGTTTGAGCGTTGCATAAAATTGTTGCAGGTCATTTTGTGTAAGCTTGTTGAGTGGAATTTCTCCAATGCTCGGTATTATGTGTCCGTATATTCGGCTTTCATAGCTTTCTTTGGTAGTGGGGCGGAGCTTTGGGCTTGTGAAATATTGATACCAAAAGTCTAACCAATCGCCAAAGGGCATATTCGGTTTGAGCTTTTCTGCTGTTCGTCCGCATTCTTCCTTTAGTTTTTCAAGCTTTTCAAGACATTCGGTTTTGGTGTGTGCAAGCACACTTTTTGTCTTTGGGTTGCCTTTTTCGTTGTAGCCTATAACTACTCGACCCTCCCATCGACCATCATTTCTTAATCGGAGAGTTCCTTCTCCTTGTTTTCTTTTTCTGTTATTCATAATTGCCTTCTCCTGTTGTAACTAAGGCTCTGCCATCGCAAGCCGTTGTTTGCTCGCCACAGCCTAAGTTACTGCCACTCCTTTTTGCTCCCTTCATCTGCCACTGGCAGCGGTCGCAAACGTCCCCGTTTTTTCTTTTAATCATAGCTTATTCCTTTCTTATAAAATTTTGCATCATTCTGCCGACAATAGCAGAGGCATTCTTTTGCATATCACTTGTTACATGAGTGTAGGTGTCGAGAGTGAAGCTTGCATCGGTGTGACCGAGTAAGCCCGACAGAGTTTTTGCATCAACACCGCCCTTTGTAGCGTGAGTTGCAAATGTGTGTCGCAAATCGTGAAAGCGTATTAAGGGCAGGTCAGCGTGTCTTAGAAATGTTTTCAGCTTTTTGTATGCTGATTCGGGATGTAGCGGATCGCTTGGCTTCATATAGTGTGGGAATACCCATTCGTTTATTGCTTCCGTCTGCTTTCTTTCAAGCAGTGATTTTACACTCGGCGGTAATTTTATATTTCGCACGCCTGCGCCTGTCTTTGTTTCGCCTACGACTATGCCTACGCCTTTCGCTCTGCTTACCGAGCGTTTTATATTTAATGTTCCGTCCTCAAGGTTTATATCGTTCCATTGTAGTCCGCATATCTCTCCAAGGCGAAGCCCTGTCATCAGCTCGAGATAGAAGAAATCATGCCAATACGGCTCGTCTTTTATGATTTCCATAAATCTGTCGAGCTGTTCATTGTCAAGAACCTGCTTTTCTCCATAGGCTTTCTTTGGAATAGTAGTTCCTTTTGTTGGATTCTGCACGATAAGGCGTTCCTTTACAGCGACATCTAATGCTTGGTGTAGAAGCATATGCACCTTGCGAACCATAGCGTCTGTTAGTTCAGTTCCATTTATGGGGTGGGGAACAACCCGCCCTTCTTTTTTTACTTTGTTATAAAATTTTTGTATTTCGGGAGTGGAGAGTGATGCAAGTGGCTTGTTGCCGATAAATCTCTTTATTTGACATTCGATTATATAGCGATAACCTCTGATTGTGTTTTCTCGCAGAGAGAATATCATGTACTCATCAAGCCATTTGTCCATCCATTCGCCGAGTGTCATTCGGCATTCTTCGGTTAGGTCAACGTCACGGTAAAGGTCTATTAGCTTGTGAAGCTCTTTAAGAGTTGCCTTTTGCGTTTTACCGAACACCGATTTATACATAGGCGAGCCGTCCTTTTTGTGACCTACAACAATTCGTCCTTCCCACCGTCCGTCAGAGCGTTTGCGGATTGTGCCATCTCCTTGCGGTCTGCGTTTATTTGACATATTTTTTCTCCTTTCGTTTGTTTTTATTTTTGCTACCACAACCATACCACAGGTTCGAGAGAATATCCAGTGATAGCGTGCATAGTTATCAATTTGTTATCATTTAAGCTCACCATGACATAGAGTGACCTTGAGCCTGCTTTTTTGCATTCATTTGCTTGCGTTGATTTCTGTCTATTCCGTGGTAATTTACCTGATGCTCCTTTGAATACATATCATTGGTGTCGTCCTCAATAATGTTGCTCATATAATAAAATAAATCACATACGCTACTCACTAACTGTGCGTTGAGCTTGAGGTTAATTAGTCGGTATGCTTGCTTTGCAGGCTCGTAATCATTACTCGCGGCTTTATTTATATATGATCTGCCTGCTCCGTAATCCTCGTATTCATAGTAGAGTAGAAGCCCGACTCTTGTTTGAGTCCATGGATCTTCCTTGGCGGAGCGTTCAAAATATTTACGAGCTGCTTCGCGATCTCCTTCGTCAAACAATATCTTTCCGTAAACATATTGCGCTTGATCACATCCGTGGTCGGCAGCTCTCTTAAAATATTTCTTTGCTTCCTCGTAATGCTTATCCTTGAGATATTTTGCATATTCATATTCGGCATAGCCAAAGCCTGCATCTGCCGACATGCGAAGATATTTCATCATATCGCTTGGAGTGTCATCAAATCTGTGGTCATGATATGCCTTGTAAATAAGATATGCAGAAAGATGGCTTCCTTTTTCTGCCGAAAGACGAAGGTAATATTCTGCGTTCTCCATATCGTCGGTATAGTCAAGATAGTATCTTCCAAGACGGTAGTAAGAAATTTCATTTGGGTAAACGGAAGCATATCGCATTAGAAAATCCAAATCGTCGGCTCGCTCTCTTAATTCCGTATAATCATAATAGCTTTCATAGTCATTAAGAACGGGCGGAAAATGAACATTCTTTATTGCGTTTATTACCGCATTTCGTATAGATTTGAATTCTTCGTTTTCTTCAAGCGGAATTTTTGCAGGCATCTCGTCTGTATAAGTGCGAGCTATTTCGCATTTGTACTTATACCACGATTCATAAAGCTCTGCGATTTTAGAATCGTTTCCAAGCATCCTTACGATTTCATTTACAAGAGCCTTTGATTCTTTATCAAGATAACCGTATACCTTTTTACCCTTGTGCTTATCTAATCTTTTAGAGAGCGCTTGCATCTTCACAACCATTTCGTACGGTACTTGATGCTTGCCGTCTTTTATTTCACTTACCAATTTTTCAATGGTGTTGAGGTATTCTTCCTTTAAATCATTTCGCACCTCGGTTTGCTTTTTGTATATTGATGTTAGCTCCTGACGAAAAATATCCGATGCGAACATTTGCTTTAAATTATGGATTCCTTCTCTTGACAGATATGGCTCTTTTGCATCCTTCGACCATATCATAATGTGAACGTGAGGATTTGTTTCTTTATTGTGGTAGGCGGCATACCAACGAAGGTTGCTCGGTAGAATATTCATTTCCTTTGCAATATCATTTCTGCGAGAGCGCAGGAGGTTTACCCATTGCTCTGCAGAATTATATCCAAGTCTTTCAGCATCCTCACGCTTTAGAGAAATAATCATTCCCCAAACATTTCCGTTGTGAGAGTCGATTTCTTTTTTGATAGCGGATATATTTATTTTCTCACCCTCGTCAGAGAACAAACCGTTTGAGCCTTGTCGCTCACCGATATATCCAGCCATACCACTACGCAATATTTCAACTCCCTCACGCTTTGCAATATATTCTACATATCCACCGCGAGAGCCGCCTGTTTCTGTTTTGTGATTCGGTTTGTAGTAAGGAGCTTTAAGAATTAGTTTTGCCATTTATTACTCCTTACTTGAAGCGCTCGTCCATTCGAATAGCACCGTTGGTTTCGGATACCTCACGAATAGAATCACGACGCATCTCGGCAAGATAATCTTCATCATAACCGCCGCCGTCACTATCAAGAACAATCTTTGAGAGGATAGAAATATCAACGGCAATCTTGAAAAGATTTCTGTTAATGCGTTCCTCGCTGTCACGAATTTTTGCGCTGATAACAGATTCAAGCGCAGGCGTGAGGAAGCGTTCACTCTGCTCCTTTTCGAGCCACGAGCAATAGAAATCAACGGCATCACGAATAAAAGCATTGCGAGAGCCGTATCCCTTTTGATTTGAAATGCGTTCGCAACGATCCCATTGTGCTTGGGTGAGCGATACGCCTCTTGATGATTTTTGATTATTATTTTTCATATTAGTTTTCTCCTTTTTAATTGTTGTTTTTTTGTTGGCGCTAAATATAGACATTGTGTATTTCTTGGCTACGCCTTGCAATTTGAGGTGTCAAAGACCGAAAATTTCTCAAATTAGCGCAAGCAGACAACCTTTGCCTGCGTTACGCCGTTTTTTAAAATTTTGTCAAGCTCCTTGAAACACCTTGCTTTTAGCCAATCGCACGGCGCTGCCGTGCGATGTAGGACGCCGTGAAATAGACACGGCTTTATCCTGCTTAAAAAAATAAGAGCTTGAAAAGCCATACAATACGCTCACTTACCGTTGCGTTCGCTATCAGATTTCGTCATATCTTGTCTGCTCATCAAGCCATTCGAGGAGTCTATCACGAGGGATAATAGTTCGTCCTTGAACAATTTTCAGCTTCGGGAAGTTGTCCTCACGCACAAGCTCATAGGCGCTTGCACGGGAGATGCCGAGAAGGTTTGCTACATCCATTACGGTGAGGAACATAGGCATCTCATCACGATTCTTAAAGGTTGATTGCTTCATTCTTTTTTTCTCCTTTCTTTTCATATTTGTTCATTGCATTTTGAATACGCATACGAGCTTCTGCTTCACGCATCTGCTTTTGGTAGTAGGCTTCTTCAATAGGCTTTATAGGCTGCAGAGTATATTCAAGGCTTCCGTTATGCGACCTGCCGTCACGAGTTTTTACCATAGTCGGCACGGTAGAAATGAAGCCTTTTTTCTCAAGGCTATTTACATATTTTCTAACGGTATTGTTACTCATATTGATTGCTTCGCCAATAGTTGAATAGCTTGGATGACATTTAAAGGTTTGTCTGTCCTCGCAATACATTAGAAAACACAGAACGGCGATTTCTCCGTAGTCAAGTCCAAGGCGGAACACAGCCTTTGGCAACGGAAAGAAATCGCCGGGGTTATCTCTTTTGTTTTGATAATGATTTTGATAATAATTCAATAAGTTACCTCCATAATTTTTATAAGATTTTTTGAAGTCCCGAAACTTTTTTGCAAAAAAGTTTTGGGTGGGGTGTGGGGCAAGCCCCACAAAGAAAAAAGAGTGCCGAGATTTTTTCTCGACACTCTTGTGTGTTGTTAATTATTTTTGATAGAATTTTTCTTCGAGCTGTTTTGTATTTTGCGAGCTGTCTATGATTACATGAAGGTATCCGAGGATATTTTCTGTGATGAGATTCCACGCTTCGTCGGGTTCATCATTCCATAATACAAGCTCGGGATAGATATAATCTTTTGCACCCTTTACCTTTGAGAGCAATCTGCCACCGCTTTCGTATATAAGAGAAGCAAAGAGAAGGCTTCTGAATTTTGAAACCTTGCTATCCTTTTTCTTATCAAGCTCCTTGAGAAGCAGTAAGAGAATATGCTCATTAACAATATTTTTGCTTACGACGGAAAGACAATGCTCGAAGATCTTTTGAGCTTCCTTTATAAATATTGCTTTATTATCGTCGCTTGCTTTTTGTGCTTTGAGCATTTGAATACGAATAGCCTTATCCGATTCTGCAACAGCTTTTATAATATTTTGCTTCTTGTGCGTATCGTTATCGCCTGAATCGGATGCATCAAGCTCAAACAAATCAATCAAAGGTATATGCTTTGTTCGCTTGGCTTGGCTCTTATATCCCTCAACGAAATTATAGAGGAAGGACATAGGAGTGTCAAGCTTAACAGATTCATCTGTTTCACTTTCTTCACCCTCGGTTATAAAGCGGAAGAACTCGGGAAGCTTGCCACCGTTATTCTTTTTGTAATCATCTCTCGGCTTTTTAAGAATACGCAAGACCTTGCCTGCATTTACCGAATACATTCGCTTCGCCTTATCGATTTCCATTCCCGACAGAACTGCGAGCTTGCAGACATCAAGGTATATCCATTTAACCTCGTCCATGCTTTTTCCGTTATATAGCTCGTTCCAATAAAGGCTGTTTAAGAATTGCGAGAGATTGACAATCTCGCCAATGAGATTGTTTGCAATCACTCGGTCGAGCCTTGCAAGAGCTTGTGGTGTGTTTTCGTAATCTGTTTTTCCTACGGGTTCAATACAGCATACGGGAACACCAAAGGAATAATATTCTTCGTTTGCGGAGCTGAAAAGGGAAGGGTTAGGCGTTACGAGCATGGTATCGGAATCGTAATCACAACCGTTGAGCCTTTGTTGAATGTTATTGCCGATAGCATTTACACAAACGATAGCAGAGGTAAGATTAAAATATTCATCTATTTCGTCGTAGCCTTGATTCAGCGCGATATAAAGATTTCCCATTGTAATATGTGGGCTTCTCGCACAGAGCATACACGCTCCGTCTTCAAATCTTCGGGTGTAGGCTTCGTTTTCCTCGAACAGAAGCGACTCGTTAGGCTCGTAGTCCTTGTGTATCGTCGCATACAGGAACTCGTAAGGATTGCCAAATATCGTCTGATAGTTGCCCTCAACCAATATTTTGCCATTCTTCATTTTCTCCTTGAAGCTTCGGCATAGCTCGTCACGGTAGGTCTTATAAAAGTCGGTTCGCTCAAACTCTGCCGTTCTTGCCATCATATCTATAATAACACGGTGGCGGTAATTTTCGACATTCAAGGGAGCAAGACCGTCTGTGATGTTATCGTAGCTTGCTACCTTTGCGTAGTAACGCAAGAACATAGGATTTGATTGTATCTTCCCGAGGTAGTCAAGAGTAGGCGCTATAAATTTTGCTATCTGTTCGGGTGCCGCATTTATAGTGTTTATGAGCTGATAGTTGGTGTAAGCCATATTGCCGAACATATGCAACGGCTTCTTGTCGGTCTTAACCACGCCAAAGGTGGATATGGTCTTTCCTTCATACACAGCATCAAGCCACGATTTGAAAGCATCTCCGAGCTTCATATCCTTTGGCATAAATTTAAGATATTTAAGGCTGCTTTCGGTAATAACAAGCTTGATGTCCTCGACCTTTCG
>JAZRAJ010000059.1:0-21539 GCA_045634485.1 Eubacteriales bacterium
TCTTAAATAGCAATAAAACTTATTTCTATTATTTTTATCTCCATCGCGTAAAACCGCATTTCCCTCTACCTTAGTAAGTTCAAAAATGAACCTTCTTGAGATAATTCTATCGGGTTCTATTTGTTCATCAATTACCTGTACAGTGGCGGCATCAAGAATGATAGAATTTACATTTACGCGCGCCTTGTAGCCATTTATTTTATTCAAAACTACATAAGCGTCGCCATGAGCGCCTGCCGCCTCATAGTCGCCCCACTTAGCAACCGCGCTATCGTCAACGGTGCGGTAAAATACCACAATTTCCTCGTCAACATCGGGAGCCTTGTTAAGAGATATATCAAAATAGAAAGTACCGAAATCATCGGGCAATGCACGAAATTCGTAATCCTTACCCTTATCAAAGAAGTACATACTTTCAACCTTAACGATAGGCTTTGAGTTTTCTTCTATTATGCTATTAATTTCCTCTGCAAACACCGATATAGGCATAGCGCTAATCAACATTAAAGCCGATAAAATTAAGCAAATTATTTTTTTCTTCATTCTTCACTACACCTCCTCGTTAGCGTTTAATATTGTTTTGGAAAAATCTTCAATCGTTCCCTCGGGATTATCTTGCTTATATATTCTCCAAAGAGAAATCAAGGCATCCTCATCGGGGTCAGAAGGCTCAACGTTTTCCTCAGTGTCCGCCTCTGCGTCCTGACCGTGAACTATTGCGGTAACACCGGGTCCGGGGGTAAAGGTTATCGTTTCTTCCTTTTGAGCCTCCTCTTGTGCAGGCTTCTCTCCGAATACTATTGCGTTTCTGTCGCCAACGCTATATAAAATCGTATTTTCGTCAAAGAATCGCTCGGAAAGATCGCTTGTATCCATTTTACCCATTTGATAAAACGGAACCTTAAAGCTTGGGGAGAAATAAGTTTTTAACGGATAGTTACCAAAGGTAACGATAATTGAATTACCTATATCTCCGGGCTTATTTAGTCTTTGAAGCTCTGAGGGATAGATAAGCGGACGCACCTGCGTTTGATTTGACAGGTTTACGTCATTTGAGCTTACAGAGCCACTCGTTGTGCTTGTTACTACGGTAATATTACCGCAAAGCTCGGAGTACTCCTTACAGGTGTTCATATCGTTTGAACCAATGAACATCTTGATACCGCAGTTACCCTTTACGATATCCGCAACGGTGTCGCCGTAAACGTTGTTAAGCTGTGCGTAGGACTGAATGATCATTGTAAACCATATTTTTCTTGAACGTCCAACCGTGATAAACTTATCAAATTTTTCAATCTTCGGCATATTACCAAACTCGTCCATGATGAAATATACGTTTCTCGGAAGAGCAAGCTCGGCGGTTGCCGATGCAATTTTGATAAGTGTTTTATAAATGTTAAGTATAAATATTGCCGCAAGGTTATGGCGCGTATCCTTTTCATCGGGAATCTTTAAGAAGAGCGCCGTGGGCTTCTCCGCAAGCTGCTCGGAATTAAAGTCGGAGGATGACGTTAGCGCACAGATACCCGCATCGTTAAACATCGTAAGCTTTTCGTAAACTATCGACATATAGGATGCTCGAGTCTGCTCCGCTGCATCACACACCTGCTTTGAGAGTGAGAGCGCCTTTGAAAGCACGCTTCTGCCCGCAAAATAATTACGAAGATCAAGGTAATCCTTTGAGGAGTTTTGTAATATCTTGGTCATATTAAAGAAATTAAACTTTTCCTTAGTCATACCAAGGCGCTCGTCTGCGCTATCCTCAAGCATTGCAAGAAGAACCGCAAGCGTGATGCTTCGCGCACCCTTTTCCCACATAGGGTCCTTGGGGTTTTCAACGGGAATAAGCACCGACACAAGGTCGTTCAAGTCCTCGTAAACCTCATCGTAAACCTTTTTCTTATAAACCTTTATCGCCTCAACGAGTCTTTCGTATTTTGCGTATCCCTTGCCGTCAAACTCGTACCACTTTTCGCCCGCCTTAAAGTTTTCAAGAGGCTCCATTATTTGGAGTCCCGAATTCTCGGGGCGGTCCTTTCTTGCAAACGCCTCGTTATGAGCGTTAAGGAATTTTTGGTAGTTATCCCAAATCATATCAAGGGGATTCCAACGGTAGGAGGAATAGGTATCACGAAGGTCGATAACCTTAACGTCATAGCCTCGGCTAACGAGGAATTTTGAGTGGAGGGCAAAAAGCTCTCCCTTAGGGTCTGTCATAATCATTGACGAGCCTGCGCCCGTAGCGCCGATAAGCTGAATCATCGGGCTTACGAAGGTGGTTGTTTTACCCGAACCGGTGGAACCGATAATAAGAGAATGGCAGGGCGAGTTATACACAACCTTCATATCCTTATCCTTATCGATAAGCTTCGCCATAACGGGTATACCGTCCTTTTTTACCTCGGCAAGCTTTGAATACTTATGAGGCTTAAATATCTTATCTCTTTCCTCATCCTTCATCCATCGGGAGTTTTCGAGGTTGCTCTCAATCTGCTTTAGCTTGCCCTTACCCTTCAAGCCCGCACGAATCATTAAATACACTCTTCTGTCAATAAAGTAGCAATATATCGCAACGAACACGATAAACATTATTACTACGATGCCGTAATATATTACGTCAAACGCCACGATTTCCTCAAGAAATCCAAACCAATCGAGAAGCTTTAAGTCAAAACCACACTTAATAAGGCTATAGGCTAAGTATCCCAACAGATTGGAAACGAGAAGCGACGTGGAAACCAAAAACAGTATCTCCTGCACTCTTCCCTGCGAAAATCTATGAGAAAGCATTACGTTTGATAAAAGCATCAATATTACGTATAGGAATATAAACCATCGCAAAAAGGAAACGAACGTCAAGCTCTCCTGCGATATTAAAACAGATAACGAGATAATACTGCTAAGAAGTGCGCACGCAAGCTGGATGATTCCTAAAAAACCAATTTTTCCTTTCATTTTTTCTCCTTTATATTTTTAATATCACAAAATCGGCTCGCTTTCGGGCTTCGGCTCAATTTGGGAAACGGAGTCCCCCTCGATTTGGAGCGTTGCCTCAAAAGCTTCTATCGGCTCGTAATTCTCGTTATTTACCGTAATTACAGCCTTAACCGTATACTTACCCGCCTCACTAACCGAGGCTCCGCTACCGCTTACCACTAACTCGCCGTCAAGATAATATTCGTAGATAACCTCAGCGTTTAGAATATCAAAATCATCCGTTAGCTCAAGCGTGAGTCTATGCGCTCTGCCATCGTAAGCCACAACGTTTGAATCAAAATATATCTTGCTTGTATCGTAGGAAGCCTTTTTAACCTCAAAGGTGCGAACGATAGGCTCTATCGGCTTATAATTTTTTGAATTCGCTATCGTAAATTCTGCTATTACGGTGTAAATACCTGCATTTACAATACCCGTATTTTTGTTAGAGCTTGATATAACGTTGCCATCCTTATCCAATACTGTAAACGATACCGAAATCTTTTGGGAAAGCTTGGAATAATCGGTTAGGTCAAGCGTAACGCTCTTACCGTCGTAAACCTTGCTTGCCTCGGGTATAGCCTCGCCGTTCTCGTTTTCAAAAACGATATCAACGCCATTTAGTATATACTCGGCGGGAGTTATTGTTAAGGTAGCCTCCATTTCGGGGATAGGCTCATAATTTTGGTTGTTACTAACAAAGGTAGCCTTTACCTTATATTCTCCAACATCGGTAACGCCCGATGCGGATTTACCGTTTATCGTATATATCGGAGATGATACTCCTTCGGGAAGCGTTCCCGAGATGGAAAGCGAATGTGCGTTGCCATCGTAAACAATCTCCTTGCCCTCAAAGCTTACGCCCGACATATCATATTTAGCGCGCTCGATTTTTACTGTGGTGCTAAGCCTTTCAGTAAGGTAGCCATCACAAGAAACCACCGCCGTTACGTCGTAGGTGCCCGCATTTACAAAGCTGTTACCGCCAGGATAGGTAACAACCGCATTTGCGGGAATGTTGCCGTCCACCTCAACCGAGTGCGGCTTTCCATCGTAAGTAAAAACATTATTTTTAGGGAATGAAAGCTCGCCAAAGCTTGCTCTTTTTACCGATAGCTTAAAGGCGTACTCCTTACCCCCGTAATTAATAGTAATCTCGTGGTCGCCAACTTGATAGAGCTTAAAAATATCGGCTTCCCTTATCATATCCTCGGTAAGAGCAATCTCCTCCGTGCTTCCCGATTCATAATCAACTACAAGCGTGTATGCGCTATAGTCAAACTCTCCAAGCACAATCTCTATTGCCGTATTCGGATCGTTATCCTTTAATAACACCGAGGACACCTTATCCCCACCTTTAGCACACCCAACCAACGCCATAGCAGAAATTGCCACTACTAAGGCAAGAAGCGTTAACCAACGTACCTTCTTCATTTTTTCCTCCAATCATTTCCAAAATCATATATTTAGGTAAAATATTACATTATAATAATATATTTCAAGATATTATATCAAACCAAACTTGACAGAAGTTGGACACTTTTTTCGTTTTTTTTAATTAATTTAAAATAGCACAGCAAAATGAGTGCTGTCACCTTTGGCAAGACCAAAAAAGTCCGTAAAATAATAAAAACAACAATCTCACATAGTTAAAAGCTATAAATGAAATAGTTATAAGGTAGAAATCCTTACGGATTTCAATTTTAATCGGACTTTTCTAGCGCCATTTTGGGTGCTCGACGTATAATTCATTATAGCACCCACGGCGTTACAAAAGCGTTACAAATTTTGCATTTTTAAAAAAATATAGCCAATATCTATCTAAATTTAATACCTTAGATGAATATTGGCTTATATTTAATTCTTTTTAAACTTTAAGTAAAGCTGAGCATTAGTATATTCCGCAAAGCTATACTGCGACATATACTCGCCAAAATACGAGGTGGCAAAATCCTTTTTCTTATTAAGGCAATCGTAATAATCGCATTGAATTTCGGTAATTGCCACGCCAAGCATGCCTCGCTTATGTACTATGGCTCTTTCACATCCCGCCGACTCGAGCGTTGACAAAAGATCTCGACGAAGCTTTTGAAAATAATCCTCTCGCCCTCCCTCATCCTCAAAAAGCACTCCTATAATTTCACCAACCGAGCATAAAGCGCCAACACGGTCAACGAGATAGGCAAGCAGCTCCTTGGTTCTTCGGTACTTAAACGCAAGAGGCTTTCCGTCAAGATAAACCTCAAAATTACCAAAGGTCTGCACCTTTAATCGCTTTTTTTCAATAATCGGTCTGCGAAGATTTTCGAGTTCAAGCTTTACCTTTTCGGGAGTTATAGGCTTCATCAAATAACCGCTTGCGTGAAGGTCAAACGCCTTATCTCTGTAATTTCCGTAGCCCGTGCAAAAAACGATATTAACCTCGGAATTATATTTTTTTAGCGCCTCGGCAAGCTCAACGCCACTCATGCCCGCCATCTCAACGTCGAGAAAGGCAATATCGCAGGCGTTTTCCTTAACGTATTCAAGCGCATCCTCGGGATAACGAAAGCTTATAACCTCGTCCTCGGCAACAACCGCCTTAATAGCGCTTGACAATGCCTCTAACGCAATTTTTTCATCATCAACGGCTATAATCTTCATTTTATCCCTCCCTTTGGAATTGTAATAGTAGCCAACGTACCAACGCCGACCTCGCTTTTAATTGTTAGCGAGCCACCACACATATTTAAAAGCCTTTGCCTTACGTTTTCAATGCCGACGTGACTTTTTCCATCGTTTTTAGACACTGAGGAATCAAATCCGCATCCCGTATCGGAAACGCTTATTATATAATTATCCTCATCCTCGCAGGTGGCTATAACAACCTTACCGCCGCCTCGCTTTTTTGACGTACCGTGCTTAACGGCATTTTCAACTATTGGCTGGACCGTTAGCACGGGCAAGGAAAAATTATCACATTTTATATCAAACTCAACCTCAAGCGTATCCTCAAATCGAATTTTTTCGATTTCAAGATAGGTTTTAACGTGCGAAAGCTCGGTTTCAAAGGAAACGAGCCCATGCTCGTCAAGTGCGGAAAGATTATTTCTTAAATACTCCGCAAAGAAATTAACCATAGACCTTGCACGCATTGGATTTGTTTCGCAAAGCTGATATATTGAATTTAGCGTGTTGTATAAAAAATGAGGTTGAATTTGCGAGAGCATAATTGATATCTGACTTTCCTGAAGCTTAAGCTCCATAGCCTGCTTTTCCGCCTCAATGCGCTGCGCCTCCAAAACGCCCTGCACATTCTTTTTTATCTCCCAGCGAATGAGAGCAATAGATATAAAGACTATCAATAAAATTGAGTAAATTGAAATTGCCACGCTATTCCACGTACCTACCACCGCCACAACCACTGCTATTACGGCAATTAAGGCAACGAAGGCAACTCCTATAACCGTCCACGGTATTCTATTAACTTTTTGATTTGTTGTTTTTTTCTTTATCAAGGCTTATAATCTCCCGTGTAGGCTTATACTTATATAATTTACGCTGTGCGCCTTACTCCTCGGCAGGGGTGTTTGGCAAATCCTTTAGAGCCGTAAGCTCGTTTGTCAAGGCGTTAACGTTATCGTTGCCCGAGGCTTGGCCGTTCTTTAAGGCTTCAAGCTCGTCGGAGAGTGCATTATTTTTTTGCGGTGAGAGCATCAATCTCGGTTTTACTCGATGCTTGCTCATAGACGGGAGGTTGACGGAAGGAGTTTTCTGTGCTTAAAAATATTAAATTTCATAAGTAAAATCCTTAAGCTTCCACATATGAATTTATATCCTTACTCGTCTACGGGCTTTTAGCAGTTATATCCGCTTTTGCCTTGCGCATAATTTTCTCTACATCTGTGCCGTAAATATCCAAGCCCTCGGCGGCGTAACGCTTAATTTTTGGTATTTCAAAGAATTTTTGCGCTAACGCTTCAACATAGGAAAAGCCAAAATCGTTCTCCTCAATAAAGCCACCTGCCGTAGTTACGTAGTGAAGCTCCTTAGCCTTACATAGGCTTTGCGGACGCCCCTCCTCGCTATAGCGAAAGGTTATTCCGGTAACAGTGATATTTTCAAGATACGCCTTTAGCGATGCGGGAAACATTAAATCCCAGTAGGGTGCGGCAATAACGATTATATCGGCATTTACAAATTGCTTTGCAAAATCAAAATAGGAATCTGAAAAATCCTTAAGTCTTACCGCTCTATCTCGTCTTTCCATAGTGCTTAAATCTAATAACGGTAAAGAGATATCACACAAGCGTACCTCGCAAAGCTCTCCGACAAGATTATCTAATAGCGCATCCGCTAACTCTCGCGTGCGTGAATTTGGTCGCACGCAGGAGTTTATAAATAAAATCTTATCCATAATTAAAACGTTAAGGTATCTACCCTGCCAAGCAGATACGACAAGGTTTTCTTGCTATGCGCAACCATTGCGGCACTGTCCTTTTCATTAGGACGGCGCACGGCGCGACGAAGCAAGCGCATATAGCCGATAATCATAGCCTTCTCCTCAACGCCTCTTACTACCTCATCGTCATCTGTTCCGAGGTAGCCCTTAAGAGCCATATTCCAAAATCTCTTAGCCGTATCGCGATCGTAGCCCATAAACTCCTTTATAACGCTATAATCAAGCGAGGAAAATCCGAGAAATGCGTTATACATTGAGCCAAGCTCAAAAATAGGATGCCCCATGCAAAGCGTGTCGAGGTCTATCAAAAGTGGCTCGCCGTTTTGAATCATTATATTATTCGTGTGATAATCTCCGTGCAAAAGCGTATTCTGCCTTGGAACCGCCTCAATCAACGCACAAAGCTTATTTCCCTGCTCCTCGGGAAGATAATCTTTAACAAACCTTGCCCAATCGAGAGCAGTTTTTCGCATATCTGGAAAATCTCCCTCCTCGGCTTCAACTGCGTGGATGCTTTTAAGAAGATTTACATAATACTCTACCGGCTTTTCAATATTAACAGGATCGTCGCAGACGAGCTTAGTTACGTTTACAGCGTTTAAAAGCTCGGTTACGGTTCCGTAGCCCTCTCCAACTCTTACTATTCCGTACGGAATTGCGGTGTTAATGCCAAGCACGAAGGCCTTTCTTGCGCTTTCCCTTTCCTGCAAAATTTCGGGAAGAGCATCCTTTGAATAGTAGGTTTTTATAATAGTTTCATCGTCGTAGCGGTACACCGCACCGTTTGCGCCCTTTGCAAGAAACTCGCATCCCTCAACGCTCATTCTCCTATACGCCTTTTCAACGGTTACCATATCGGTAAATCCCGTCATATCAAGCACCTCATATACATCGGGAGCAACGTTTATAATTGCAAGCCTTGGCTCCTCCTTGCGAAGCTTTAAGATTATACGAAGTCCTGCAGACGATATGTATTCAAGGGCATCCGCATCAATAACGGTGTTCTTCCCTGCATTTTCGCTTTTAGCGTTAAATATCATTTCCTCTGCTACTGCGGCGTTTGAAGCATCTATTCTGCCCTCAAGCGCAATATAAAGAATATTTTTGTCGGTACGATAGGTAACGTTCATTTAATTTTCCTCCGTTCCAAATATCTTTTCTACAAGCGTTTTATACTCTCTCCACGCAAGCGTGCTTGAGAGTCGCTCGGTATATTTCATAATTGAGCGATAATACCAAGCCTGCACACTAACGTCAGACTGATGGAATTTTTTCCACACCGCATCTCCCTCAACCAAATAATCGCTATAAATAGCGCGAATATTAGAAAGCTTATCTCCCATCCAAAGCATCAAAACATCGATATCATCGGTGGCTCTAAGCTTTTCAAGCGACTCCGACTTGCGAATTCGCCACGTTTCCTCAGGCGGTAATTCCTCACGCTTATTTTCGGTTTCGGATGCCACCAATTCCATTATGCGCTTGCCGAATTTTTCGCCAATCTCCTCAATAGAAATTCCCGCATCCTCTACAACGTCGTGCAAAATTCCCGCCGCAATAACCTCCTGCTTGTCGGTCATCGTGCCTATAATAGCTCCGACCTCCATTGGATGCAAAATATATGGCGCATCGCTTTTTCTACGTCGCATTCCATCGTGAGCCGTTGCCGCAAATGCGAGCGCCTCGCTTACAATATCCCTCATCATTCAATCACCCATATATCAGCAAAGCCTACCGTTTGGAAAATCTCCATTACAAGCTTGCTTACATTCATTTGTTTACCTCAGTTAAATTTCTTTACAACGATTATATCTGCTCGCCTGCCCTTTACGCCAACGATAACGTCATCGGCAACCGAGGCGATAACCGACTTTTCAAGCTCGTCCCAAGCCTCTGCCTTTTCCTCTCTTTTTACGGTGCTTCTATATTTATCAAGCGACCAAAGGTAGGCGTAGTCCATTCCTGCGGAGTAATCGATTCCACTATAATAATCCATTGAGAAATAACGTGATTCAAGCGTCATCTCCGCATCTCCAAAGGAATCCTCATCCAAAAATGCATTTTCAAGCGCCGAGCGAATTTTACCAACGACGCCAACCGTTGCCGCATTTTTCTTATTTTTTGCTATTGATACGAGTCCCGCCTTTTTCTCTGCGGTAAATTCGGCAAGCTTAATCGATACGTTAACTCTGCAAACACCGTCCTCAAAATCAATCCAAAAATCTCCGCTAAAATCCTTAATGATATTTGGAAGCATTCCGTCAATCTCCTCGCATATCAAGCGAAGCTGAAGAGTCTGCTTATGGGTAAGCTCGTTATATACCGCCACCTTTTCACTCTCCCTAAGAATTGCGGCAAGGTCCTTGGTTCCGTTTTCAATTTTACATATATTTGATTTCATAAACTTACTCCTTTATATACGTAAAAATAAATCATTCAATAGTTAAAATATCTGCAAAGCCGGTCATTTCGAATACCTCCATAACCTCCTCGCAAACGTTTATTATCTTCATATCGCCATTTTTTTGCATTCTCTTTTGTGCGCCCAAAAGAACGCGAAGACCTGCCGAGGAAATATACTCAAGTCCCTTAAAGTTAAGAACAAGCGATTTTACCCCCATAATGCTCTCACTTATTCTTTGCTCAAGCACAGGAGCGGTAATTGTGTCAAGTCTTCCTACAACCTCAATGGTTATTTCCTGCTCATTTCTCTTAATTTCAATAGTCATTTTATAATTCTCCTTTATATTTTTTTAATCATAGTTAAAATGTTTTTATTATTTTCATAAGCATATTCTATTGAATCCATAGTCCTCTTAGTAATAAATATTCCAAGACCTCCTATATCACGCTCGTCTGCCGAAAGAGTGATGTCGGGATCGGGCTTTTTAAGCGGATCAAACTGAACTCCCGAATCGCTCATACGGAAGATAACGGCTCGGCTCTCATTATTAAAGCCTATTCCAAGCTCCACGTCGCCCTCTCCGTCCTTATACGCATAGCGGGCAACGTTGACAAAAACCTCCTCTATCGCTACGCAAATAGCAGTTTGAAGCTTCATCGGACACTCGTATTTTTCAAGCATCAAATCAACGAAGCCTAAAACGTCGCTGAGAGCCTCGGTTTTAGCCTTAAAGACCTTATTCGTCATATGCTCCCCTCCTACGGTGGATTTAAAATCGAGCATTAGCATTGTAATATCGTCAAACTGAGGAGCATCTCCCACGAATTCGTCGATATTCTCCTTTAACGCCGGTAAAAATTCGGCAGCATCCACGGTGACGTTTTTATTTACAAAGGCTAAAAGCCTATCATCTCCGTAAAGCTTATTTTCTACATTGGTTGCCTCGGGAACGCCGTCGGTATACAGGAAAATTCTATCTCCCGCAGAGAGCGTAAGCTCACTTGCACGGTAGCGCATATCCTCCATACCCGCAAGAATAAAGCCTGCGCGAGTCTTAAGATATTCAAAGCCTCCATCTGCTCTCTTTATAAGGGGCGGATTGTGACCTGCATTTGCAAACTGAAGATTACCCGTTTCAAGGTCTAAAATACCCATCCAAGCGGTGACGAACATACCCGACTCGTTATTTTCGCAAAGCTTTTCGTTTGCCTTTGTGAAAATATCATTTACCGCCATACCGCTCTCGGCAAGGTCCTTGATAATCGTTTTTGCGGTCATCATAAACATGGCCGCAGGAATTCCCTTGCCCGAAACGTCGGCAACAAGAAACGCCACCGTATGATCGTTTATTTTATAAAAATCGTAGAAATCTCCGCCGACCTCTCTTGCGGCAATCATTTGCGCATAAATAGTAAATTCATCATCGTTGGGGAAATTTGTGGGGAGCGCCGAAAGTTGAATCTGCTTTGCGTATTCAAGCTCCTTATCAATGCGAGCCGCCGCCTCGGCAATATAACGCTTAAGCGTGGTAACGGTGGAATTAATATCATCCGACAGGGACGAGAACTCCTTGTTGGAGCGCACGTCAACCGTCACGTTAAGGTCGCCCTTTGTAATCTGACCAAGAGTGTCGTTAACTCTTTTTAGATTATTAATAATAACACGCTTAATAAGAATATAAATAAATACGAAGAGAGTTGCAAAGATGATAACCTGCATAAAAATGCTTGTCAGCATCGATGCATCACGCATAAACATCGCCTCGGCAACCGGCATAGCCGCTATCACGCAATAGCCCTCAACGAACTTAAATACGTACATATACTCAATGCTTACGTCGCTTTTGCCGTCAACAACGTCTGCGTAATAGAGCGCGGTAGCGTTTTCGCCACGAGCCATCTCCCCTCCGCCGTTATTCGGGTCAATGCCAATAGTTGAGATATGCTCGCCACTGTAGTCATCATCAATAACCAAGCAAAGATTTTCATCAAGAACCGCAATAAATCCGTCGGTGCCGACGTGGCGATTTTTGGTTACGTCGATAACAAACTCCTTAAGCACTTCAGAGTCATCCGATTTTGCCATTATATCCTTTTCAACGTCGTTGATTGCAACGGTAAACAGCTCCTTGGTTTCTATCTGCGCCATTCCGTTTTGAAGAATAAGCGTAAAGGAGCTTGTTATAAGATAGGCAATTACTATACAGCTAAGGAGTCTGCGCTGAAAGGTATTTGCAATACCCTCGGAGGTCCTTCGCTTTAAAAATCCCTCTCGGCTAAAAAGTGAAACAACGATAATAGACACGCCGACCGCCACGGAATTGCCAAGCATCATAGGCCAGGTTGCGCCCTTAACAAATTCGAACGCCTTAGAGGAGTTATCCATATTCGTAACGAATATCAATATCATATGGATAACCTCGCAAACGATGGCGATGCAAACTCCGTAAGCCCAGGTGGGCTTTTTATTATCAAACATTAGCCTTCTAAGCCCTGCCGCCATAAAGCCCGCAAGGATTGTGGCAATACTGCAGGCAAGCTGAGAATAGGTGCCCGCTCCCCAATATACCGAGAACCAACGGTAAAGACCGCCGATAAATCCCGAAATGATACCTGCGGGAGCGCCAAATATAAGTCCCGCCGAAAGCGGTGCCGCATCACGAACGTTAACAACCGTGCCAAGCCATTCAACTCCGTAGCTTGAGGCAAACGCCGATACGCATCCGAATAGCACGCCTATCGCTATCTGCTTATATATATACGGCAATTTTTTAAAGGGGGTGTATTTATCCGCTAAATAAACAAGAAGCACAAGCAGACAGTTAACTAAAATAGGAACAATTAATCTCACAAGCGTTCTCCTTTACTTTAATCCAAGCCAAGCCTTGGCAAAATCTCCAAGTATCTCGCCCATTACGGCAAGCAGCATAAGGAGTATCATATACACCGTCATGCTTCCCGCACTGATAGAATTTTTGGTAATGTTATAATAAAAATTAAACTGCCCTTGCATATTAGACTCACGGTTTTGATGCCACTGATAGGAAATTACGTCATCGGTTTTAAACCTTTTTGGAATGTACTCTCCGTAAAGCTCATCCTCGAGATGGCGTATACGGTAGCATCCCTCGTCATTAATATCGTAATCCTCGCTTACCGTGATGGTTATAATAGCCTTTTTTATCTTTTGGCGGTGGAAGGAGCCAACTCGGGTTATCTCCTCGGGAAGATGCCTTGGCTCGTTGATACGCACCGAATAGCCGTGCTTTTCCGAAAGCATTGGCGAGGTAATAAGATCTCTAAAGCGACTCATTATGCTACCCGCCCCAACACGTGATTTAAAAAGCTTATCCAAGGATTTATGTGGCATACGCCAAATAAAGTACGCCTCGTCATTATCAATAAATGGCTGTAGCTGCGTAAAATCGATATCAATAAGTGTGCCGTCCGAAAGCGAGGATAGCTTATAATCCAATGCGCTAAGATGCACGATATCTACGGTTTTTCCTATATACGCAATCTCAGATGTATAATCGTTTTTCTTATAGTCAACGATGCACGCCGAGCCAAATACCGCCTGCAATATTTTAGTGTTGCTGAAAAGCAGAGATACGTCGTCAATCTCCTCACGGGCAATATCAAACGGAATATAAATTCTCATACGGGTATTTACCCTTACGTTGCGTATGCGTATTGCAATATCTACGTAGCTGCTTCCCTTCGGGTTTAGCCAATTCTGTAAATAAATAGTGAATATATCGTCGCCGTCGGACCATATCGCCCAACCGTCGTCAACGAATTTTCTTAGTTTTTTTGCCATTGATTTATTTACTCCCGATTATATAATCCTTCTTCCCGCTACAAATTTAGCGGTAATATTCTTCTCGTCAAGTCCAAGATAAACTGCACGCTCCATTCGCTCCGCAAGATTCAAGCTCTGGGGATGAGGAAGAACGCTATCGTCCATTACTATAGCGTCAAACTCATATCCCTCCTCAAAGCTTCCTACCTTGCCAAAAAATTCGCCGCCACCCTTGGTTGCCAGATAAAATGCCTCCGAGAACACGAGGGGCTTATACGCCTCGTCTACCATTCTAAAATACATTTTGGATACCTGAATTGCATCGGTGATTGCACGGAAAATAGACTCACTGTGTCCGCCGGCAACATCACTGCCAAGACCGATATGGAGTCCAAGATCAAGATACCTGCGTATTGGTGCGATACCCGAGGTAAGGTTCATATTCGATGCGGGACAATGCGCAACGAACACTCCGTTTTTACGCATAAGCTCCACCTCCTCATCGGTAGACCAAACGCAATGCGCCATTACCGTTTTAACATCGGTATTTATATCATCGTTCTTTCCGAACAAATCGTATTCATTATAAGAATCTCCGTAAAAGGGATTGTCGGGGCGAAGGAATTTTACAAAATCAATCTCTCCCTTGCTTTCCGAAAGGTGGGACTGTACGGGAATACCGTACGCCATCTGAATTTCACGAAGCTCCTCCATAAGCTTATCCGTGCAGCACGGAATAAAGCGTGGCGTCAAAATCGGTTTTGTGTTTTCAAATTTATCGTTTACCGCATTTATCCATCCAAACGTGGTATATGCGGAAATATCTGCGCTGTCCTCGGTAAGAGCCTCGCTTGCTTCCCTATCCATATTGACCTTGCCTACGTAGCTAACAAGTCCACTATTTTCCATAAGCTCCATCAAAAGCTCGGTCGCATAACGGTGTCTTGTAGCAAAAATACAGCTTCTCGTAGTTGCTCCGTTTTTAAGAGCATCAACAAACATACCGTACGCTTTTTTTGCATACTCAAGATTCTCATATTTTTCTTCCTCGGGAAAGGTGTATCGATTTAGCCAATCCATCAGCTCAAGGTCCATACACATTCCGCGGAAGGCATACTGAGGCGCATGCACGTGAAGATCTATCATACCGGGGAATATAAGCGAATCCCCGAAATCATAAAAAGGAAGTTGCGCATATTCCTCGGGCAACGTGCTAAATATTCCCTTTGAAATTCCGTCCACGCAAACGACAAAGGCTCCCTCGCTTATATCAAGCTCTTTCGGATTTTTTGTCTGACAAAAATTTCCCTTTATTACAAAACTATTATTCATAGCATTCTCCTATATAAATTTACAATTATATATCGTTAATCATTCATCACGCCGTTGAAAAATCTGAGCAATTCTCGCTCCATAGCCTCCGCATGAGGAACGAACAATAGCTTATAGCATCCAAATCCGTCTATATCAAGGCAGATTTTTCCGTATTCATCAGAGCAATAATGTATCAATATCTCACGCCAAAAGCTTCCGTGAAAAAGGAAAGGAAGCTCAGCACTGATATACACGTTTGTAAGCTTTGAAAGAGGAATCTTTGCCTCCTTTTTGCCGTGAATGTAAAGAAATTCTCCGTCGTGCTCCATCAATACGTCGGGAAGCTTCAAATACGTGAGGTAAGGATGAAGAAATAGACCGTATCCAACCAATCCAAAGAAAAGCACAACGCCAAGTGCAAGTACCCAGGCAATAGGCTCTACCAAAAGCTCCGGCGCCAAGCAAAACATACTGACGGGAATACCAATCATTGCTAACGCCGAAAAAACACCTCCTAATATAAGCTCAACCTTCAAAAGCTTGTGGCTACCCATTTTTCTAACAAGTACGTTCATAATATTTTTTCTCCCTTACAAGATTATTTTTTAGATTTAATAAGCTTATCGAGTCCGAAAAATCCAAATCCGACCGCCGCAAAAGCCACCGAAAGAATAGCTATCCACATCAAAACTCCGCTAACTCCCTGCGTATCAAGGTTTACAAAGAAGTAAGGATAAATAAGAGGAGTGGTTGTGGTGGGAATAAGGATGGAGGAATCAAATTTTAAGATAATTGCTTGAATAAGCAAGAAAATTACATAAGCCACGGGGAATCCGATTGACGCTATGGGATAATACCATTTAGCCTTACCGCGCTCACGGAACAAGAACCAATCGGCTATGTATAAAACGGGAAGAACAACGTGGAAGGCAAGGCTTCCAATTCTCCAGTTTGCCTGAGGGTCACGTCCCTCGGCGCCTGCAAGC
The DNA here is from genome assembly GCA_045634485.1 of Eubacteriales bacterium. Classification (GTDB taxonomy): domain Bacteria; phylum Bacillota; class Clostridia; order Oscillospirales; family CAG-272; genus HGM12713. The sequence continues at coordinate 15,923 of JAZRAJ010000059.1, forward strand.
ATAATATTGAACACGAGGAAGGTTAAAAGAATTCCAAGCATTCCTATAAACTTTAGCATCGGAGCAACGGTTACATAGCTATCTTCTTTTTTTCTTGCCGTTTGTATTAACGAGGCAAGCATAACGCCTATGCAAAGGAAGTTACTGATATTTGTAAAATGCACGTAAAAATCCCAACGGATGGTATTGATATTATCAAAAATTCCAAGACTTGCAATAATGCCCACGAGTCCAAGCGTGCAATAAATTGTTTGGAAAATAAGCTGTGTCGTTCTGTTTTTAATCATAATTCTTCTCCTTTTTTACAGATTAATTTCATAGTTAGATATATTATAATATATCAGGCGTTACAAAAGCGTTACAAAAAAGTCCCTTTCAAGAACTTTTTTGCTTTGAAAAGGACTTTTTTTCATTTTTTTATGATTTAATTACGTATAAATTGAATTATTTTGTGTTAACGACAGAATCAATCTGCTTTGCACCTTCCTGCTTTTCTGCAACGTCGATTGAAACGGACTCCTTAAGCTCCTCTATACTAATGGGTGTTCTCTTCATTTCAAGGTCATACTCCGTATGTGCCTGCTCGTATGCCGACTCAATCTCCTCGTCGGTATAGCTTGCCTTGTCCGTCATATTATCCTTTACTATATCCATAACAGTATCGCGATCGGTGTTAAGCAAAACGTATCCCTCTCCATAATCGCCAAACGCCCCTTTTTGGAATGCAACGGGAGAAATAGCGTTAAGTGCGATATCGGAAAATCTTTGCGCTACAATTAATCTATCCTTAAGCGAAAGGCGTAAAAAGCTCGTACACTCAAACGCCTCGGCAAACACCTTCTGCACGCCGTCCTTTACAGTGGTGCTTAAGCTAAGAGGGTCTGCGCCCCCCTTCGCCTCTATTGCTTCATCCATATCGGCATTAAAATCATTAACAGCACGCTCAATAATGTGTTCAAACGCAATGTTCTTTGAAAAGACTTCTTGTGCCTTAGTGGAAAGAGTGCAATCCTTAGGAATTGCATTTTTTATCTCATTGATAATCCTTTCCTCAAAGCCTTCGCTTGTCAAGGTCTTAGCAAAGCGCACACCGTTGTCCGCTTTTACACCGATATCGGAAGCATCGATACTTTCGGTAATCGTAGCATCCATTGTAGGCTCGTCAATGCTTTCGCTAACCTGAGGCTTTCTCTCCATTTCAATTAACACAGGCTCAACAATTTCAGGCTTAACAGCTTCGTTCTTTTGTCTTTGAATTCTCTCGTTTAACGCCTTAGTGGCAACCGCAAGATTACTGCTTGGAATTTCGGCAACGTACTCGTCAAGTCTTGCATTGATTTTATCCTTACTATCACCGGTGAGAGTAGCCATAATTCCCTCAAGCGCCCTAAGAGAATCTCTTTCTGCGGTATATTGCCTATGGTTGTAGAACCACTCAAAAACCGAACGCTTCTTAAAGCTTTCCTTAATTGCTCTGTATGCGGGCAAAAAGGCATTGTAAACGTGCTGCTTGCTTTCCTCGGTTACTTCGTGGAATTTGGGCAAGGTATTGTTAATTTGCTTACCCCTTCCAACCTGCTTTGCCACTTCCCACCAATCAATCATAAGATCGGTTCTTCCGATGCCTAAATTATAGATAGTATCGTTGGATTCAAGAACGCCCTCACCCTCCTCAAGGTCGGTAGCAAGAAGCTCCTCCACCCAATGCTGTATAAATCCCGTAAAGCGATCGTATTTGTTACTTACCTTACCCATTTCGTATTTTTCGGGAATAACGAAGCCCTTCATATCGGAAACTCGGCGGCTCCAGTTGTTTAAATTTATAGCCTTTTGATTATAAATCTTCTGTTGCGCCTGATCAAGATAATTTATTGGCATAATAGCTCCTTTATTTTTATAAAATTTTATTTCTTTTTATCTCTGTAGCATTATTATAGCGCATATAGCGTTACAAAAACGTTACAGATTACACGATTTTTCAAATATTTTTAAATATTTTTTTTAATCCAAAAAAGATATTAAAGCATAGCGCAGGTTTCCTCTGCCCAGCTATATTGCATCATATATTCACCGTAAAAATCGGGCTTACCTGTTTCAAGATAGGAAAAATAATCGCACTGAATAAGGCTCGTATCCACGCGGTAGCAGGGTGTTTCGTGCCTAAGAACGCTATCGGCGCCAACCGCCTTTAAGGTGTTTTTTAAATCAAGCACAAGCTGACGCAAATACGCCGAATTTTTATTATCGTCCATATCGTCGGGAAATAGCACGGCGCATATCTGCTTTGCCGTCATTGCAGCGCCCTTTCTATCTATAAGAAAGGCAAAAAGCTCCTTGCTTTTCATACGCTTAAAGGAAAGCTTTTCGCCCTTTGCGTAAACCTCAAAGTTTCCAAAGCAATTTACCGTAAGCAGCTTTTCTCTTTGACGCAAGCCCTTGATATTATTAATTTCGATCTGCACGTCCTCTGCGGATATCGGCTTCATCAAATATCCCGAGGCGTGAAGCTTGAATGCGGGAATAGCGTATTCCTCGTAGCCGGTGCAAAATACTATTCTGCAATTCGGTCGGGACGCTATTATCCTTTCGGCAAGGGCAAGCCCTCCCATTCCTCGCATATTTATATCCAAAAACGCAACGTCTACGTGATTAGACCTAACAAAGTCAAGCGCCTCCTCACAGTCGGAAAATTTTGTGACCTCGGCTATATCGGGCGAGGCGCTTATCGCCTTAACCAATGCTCCAAGCATCAGCATCTCGTCATCAACCGCTATCGCTTTCATCTTTTATCCTCCTTTGGAATTTTGATAACAACCCTCGTGCCAACTCCGACGGTGCTTTCAATTTCTATCGTGCCGTTTACCATCGCCTTAAGTCTTTCACGAATATTACGGAGTCCCACGTGCTGGCGCTCGTCAATTAAAAGACTCGTATCAAAGCCTATGCCATCGTCTACAACCGAAACGCAATAATCGTCCTCGGTTTCATAGGATACAACGCGAATAGTTCCACCCTTTTGAAGCTTCATAAGTCCGTGCTTAATGGCGTTTTCAACTATAGGCTGAATAGTAAGTGCGGGGATGTGGAAATCTGCCGAATTCATTTCAAACGAGAAGGTCATATCGGGAAAACGAACGTTCTCGATGCTAACGTAATGATGCACGTGGTCCATTTCCTGCGACATAAGTATCGGCTTGGGATTGTCAAGCTCCCCAAAGTTTCCTCTTAGATACTTTGCAAAATCATGCACAAGCTCGCCTGCCTTCTTAGGATCAAGGTCGCAAAGCTGCTCGATGCTGCCAAGCGTATTATAAATAAAGTGAGGTCGAATTTGGCTCATCATAGTGGAAATTCTGCTTTCGGCAAGCTCGGCCTTAAGAGCAATCTTCTCCATTTCAAGCTCCTTTGCCTTTGCCGCCGCATTAATATTATTCGGTATAAGCTTAAGAACCATAACCGTTGCTACAACGAACAGAGCTATAAAAACGTACTGAGAAATCACTCCGCCCTTCCAAATTGCAACCTTTGTCCCAACAACGTCAACAAGGAAAGCGATTAACGGCAAAAGCGCTACTATATATAGCCATTTTCCCTTTTCCCTTGAAACAAATAATTCTCTTATAAGGCAGATTGCAAGCACCGTGTTTGCCACTATCTGCACGATTGCCCAAGTGGACCAGGTATCGTAAAAGCGAACGTCTGTTATAATCGGCAAAACGAAGAATACCGCATTTGCGCATCCCAAAAGAGCAACAGTTATGCTACTGATAATTTGCGTTGATTTGAGTAAGCAGGTAATAAGCACGCAAAGGAATAGCATATAAAACATCATCGATGCGCCAAGGAGCGTGGTGTTTGTAACTGTTGACTCGCTATGGAACTGTATACCGTCCACACCGTAATAAAAGTAAAGTCCCGCAAACAAAACCGCAAGCCCAAGAAGCCAGATGATTTTACTGCTTTTAACGTGTATCAAGGTAGAGAAAAGCGCAATACCAAGGAATACGATTGAAACAAGGAGCAATACCGTTCCAACGCTTCTCTGCATATCCTCACTGCTTGATGCGCTCTTTTCAAAATCAATTCCCGTCCATAAAGCCGTTTGAGAGAGCATTTCGTCTATTGCGGTTTCGTTTCCAAAGCTATGAGGATTGTGAATTAAAATTTCAATCGGGTCCTCGCTTGCACTGGTTAAAACGTACGCCTCCCATCTTGCGCCGCAGGTGGAATCTCCGTATAACGAATTTTCCGTGTCCATAACGTACGGCTCACTTCCCACCTCGTAAAAGGTTAAATTAATGTGATCCACGTAAAAGGCAATCGGAATTTCATATCTGTAAATACCCTCGTAGCCTCCCTCGGGATTTAGCATATGAAAATTACCCCTTAGCGTAACGTCGCCCTCGTTTGCGGGAATATGCTCGCCGTCTACGATTTTTTGCCATTCGCCATCCCCAATGCGGTACTCGCCCTCAAAATAAACGTCTCCAATCATCGACGGCATCGCCTGCATACTGTTTCGGTTATTGAACCATAGCAAAAGTGCGGCAAGCAAGAGCAATATAACTATACCCGCAATTGCAAAATATGATTTTTTTATTTTTTTAATTTTTCCCATAATCCTACCCCTAAACAAAATCAAGGATTAAATCCAACGTCATATTATACACCTAAAGCGCAAAAAACACAATAGCCCTATTACAATTACCTTATAACGGTTAAAAATTTAGTGTCTTCTCTTCTCTGTGCAAAGCCAAAATGACTCAGTGATTTTTTACATTACTATTATTATAACGCACTCGGCGTTACAAAAGCGTTACAAATTTTTCAAAAAAATACATTTTTTCCAGAATTTTTTATATAAAAGCCCCGAGCGCACCGCATCGGCGTTCTTTCCGCGCTGCATCTCGTAGCCCTGATGAGCGTTGGTATTGGGGTAATCCTCCCCCTTCATCTCAAATTACACCTTAGCGGCAATATCCTTGATAAAGATTTGCGCACTTCATATCATCAATTCCGCAAGGAATTGCATATCATCAACACAAAGTGTTGTATATCATCAAGCCGACAAGAATACACGCTAAAGCGTGATGATATTCAGTCCTAACGGACTGATGATATACAAAGACGGTGAGCCGTCTTTGATGATATACCAAGCCTGTCGGCTTGGATAGAAAAAAGACCGTTCGAAAACGGCCTTTTTTCTGTGTTTGAAGCTCAAAATGACCACTCAAAATTTTAATCAAATTCATACCATATTAAATAGTTTGAGTGTTTTAGGTATGCAATATTTCCCTTGTATTCTACTTCTGTATCAAGACTATAATTGGTTTGCATTTTTAGTTTAATTTCTTTTTCACCATCACAAACAATTACACAGTTTGTACTATCAAGTCCACCCGTTGATTCATCTTTTATAATCACTTTAGCATCTTCAATTACAACATATGCTTGTTCTTCATAATCTTTATAGACAGGAGAAATTGTAAACATCTGCACTACAAGTAAAAGAATAGCTGCAATTACAACAAAAGAAATCAGAACTGCATTTTTCCATCTTGCATTAAGTAGTTTAAATTTAATCACACCAACCGTGACTAAAGCAACAATAAAAATC
>JAZRAJ010000060.1:0-2207 GCA_045634485.1 Eubacteriales bacterium
TATAAATATAGCGGTAACGGGTGAAACGAATAAGGTAAAGGCAGAGCTTGCAAGAAGCGAGCTTGAGCTTTTAGACCTTCTTGAGCAGAGCGGAGTTGACTCCTTTGATGCTCTGCACAAAAACGATAACACCTCCTTTAACCCCGAAGCGCTCGAGATAATTTCTTATATGCTCCGTGAGCTTGATGAGGAAGGGAAGATAGAATGTGATTGCCCCGAGGGAACGGGTCAGGACTATGAGCTTGAATTTTTGGAGAATACCGCTAAAATAAGCTGTAAATGCTGCGGATGCAAAAAAATTCTGCCAACCGACTCGCTTATAGCCGCAAACGAGCTTTTGCACGCCGATAAATTAAGCCTTAGGTCAAAGAGTTGAGTAAAACTCTTGACATACGGTAAAAAGTATAGTATAATTAAAAGGTTAGAAAATATATTTTTTAGGAGATATAAAAATGAGTGACGTAATTACAACACTTTCCGAGCAGGAGCAGGTTAGACGCGCAAAGCTTCAAAAGCTTGTTGACGAGGGTAAGGACCCCTACGTTAAGACAAGATTTGACGTTACCGCCTTTTCTGCCGATATAAAGGCTAATTTTGAGGAATACGAGGGCAAGGAGGTAACCATTGCAGGCCGTCTTATGTCAAGACGAGTTATGGGAAAGGCTTCCTTTGCGGGAATTTCTGACAGAAACGGTAAAATCCAGGTTTACGTTACACGTCAGGATATAGGAGAGGACGAGTACACCGCATTTAAAAAGGATTACGATATCGGCGATATCGTAGGAATAAAGGGTACTGTATTTAAGACCAACAGTGGCGAGGTTTCTATACACGCAAGCTATATGGAGATGCTTTCAAAGTCGCTCCGTCCCTTGCCTGAAAAGTACCACGGACTTACCGATACCGACCTTCGCTACCGTCAGAGATACGTTGACCTTATCGTTAATCCCGAGGTTAAGGACACTTTTGTTAAGCGTTCTCTTATTTTAAGAGAAATTCGTGCATTCCTTGATGCAAAGGGATATCTTGAGGTTGACACGCCTATTCTCACACCCTGTGAGATTGGTGCTTCGGCTCGCCCCTTCGTAACCCACCACAACACCCTTGATATGGATATGTACCTCCGTATTGAAACCGAGCTTTACTTAAAGCGTCTTATCGTTGGCGGTATGGACCGTGTTTACGAGGTTGGTAGAATTTTTAGAAACGAGGGAATGGACACAAAACATAATCCCGAGTTTACGTCGGTTGAGCTTTATGAGGCTTACACAGACTTCCACGGAATGATGGACCTTGTTGAGGAGCTTTATAAGCACTTGGCGCAGACCGTTTGCGGCTCGCTTGTAATTCCTTATCAGGGACACGAGATAGATATGGGCAACTGGGAGCGTCTTACAATGGTTGAGGCTGTTAAGAAGTACGCAGGCGTTGACTATAACGATTGGGCAACCGACGAGGATGCTCGTGCGGCGGCAAAGGAAAAGCACGTTGAGGTAAGCGCAAATGCAACCAAGGGTGCGGTTCTCGTTGAATTCTTTGACGCATATGTTGAGGAAAAGCTTATTCAGCCTACCTTTATCTACGATTACCCTGTGGAGAATAGCCCTCTTGCAAAGAGAAAGCCCAATGATCCTGCATTTACCGAAAGATTCGAGTATTTCATAAATGCAACCGAGTTTGGTAACGCATTCTCCGAGCTTAACGACCCGATTGACCAGAAGCAGAGATTTGAGTCGCAGGTTGCGGCAAAGCTCGCTGCAGAGCCTAATTCAAGTGCAGAGGTAGACTATGACTACATTACCGCTCTTGAGTACGGTATGCCTCCTACGGGTGGTCTTGGCTTTGGCGTTGACCGTCTTGTTATGCTTCTCACTGATAGCGATTCTATCCGTGACGTGCTTCTTTTCCCAACTATGAAGCCAATTGATTGATTTTAAAAAATATTTGAATATGTTATATTATGTGGGGGAAACTTTCTTTGGAAGAAAGCTTTCCCCCACACCCCTTTCAAAGAACTTCTGAAAGGGGATTTATTTTTTGTTGTGATAACTGCGCTCGGCGGTTGTACGTGGTGTGTTTGCACCGCACCAAAGTGGGAAGTTTTTAGTGCAGTATTGTAAAAACTCTATGCCATCGGGCACAAAAGTTAAAATCTTTATATCACTACGGACGATATTGGGCGTCGGCACTGCCGACTTTTTTTCAAA
>JAZRAJ010000061.1:0-12276 GCA_045634485.1 Eubacteriales bacterium
GGTTGCAAGGGACGGAATGCAGGTCGTTGCCTTTGGTAGAGTTTCGGTGTACGAAAAAAGCGGAAAGTGTCAGATTTACGTTTCGGCTATGCTTGATAACGGAATCGGTGCGCTTCAGCTTGAATATGAAAGATTAAAAAAGCAGCTTGAAGCAGAGGGACTTTTTGATAAGGATAAAAAAAGACTTATCCCGAGATTTCCTAAATGCATAGGAATTATTACCTCGCCCACGGGTGCGGCGGTTAGAGATATGATAAACGTTACGGGCAGAAGATGGCCATCTGCAAAAATCTTGCTTTATCCCGCATTGGTTCAAGGCGAGCAAGCGCCCGCATCTCTTTGCGCAGGACTTGACCTTCTTAACGCAACCGAAGCGTGCGACGTAATAATTATAGGCAGAGGCGGGGGCTCAATTGAGGACCTTTGGGCGTTTAACAACGAGAGCGTTGTAAGGCGTGTTGCATCCTCGGAAACACCGATAATCTCTGCGGTTGGACACGAAACCGATTTCACGCTTTGCGATTTTGCGGCGGACCTACGCGCGCCAACACCCTCTGCGGCGGCAGAGCTTGCCGTACCGGACAGAGATGAAATTCGTATTCGTCTTGACGAGATATTCGGCAGAGTTGAGGGCTTGACCTTGCGCACCGTAAATGCTAAGCGAGAAAGACTTTTAAATACCTCTAACAGACTTGAGCTTCTTTCGCCAAGCGGTAGGCTTGCGCTTGAAAAGAAGGAGCTTGCAAGCAAAAGGACGGCTCTTGAGCAGGGAATGGAGCGTATTATTACCAAAAGGCGAGAGGCGCTTTCGGTAGCCTCGGCAAGGCTCGTGGCAACAAATCCGCTCGCTCTTCTTGCTCGCGGATATTCCTATACGCAAAGAGATGGAGCGGTGGTTTCATCGGTAGAGCAGGTATCAAGCGGAGATGTTATTGATATTCGCTTTGCAGACGGAAGCGCTACTGCCGAGATAATTACGGTAAATAAGAGCAATTAAGATATAAGATAGATAATAGATATAACCTACAAATAATGGAGAAGAAAATGCAGGATATGAATTTTGAAAAGGCTATGGAGCGCCTTGAGAAAATCACAGTAGAGCTTTCCCGCGAGGGTATTACGCTTGACGAGTCGCTCGCTCTTTACGAGGAGGGCGTTGCCTTGGCAAGAATGTGCGATAAATGCCTTGAGGATACCGAGCGTAAAATAAAGACCTTGCAGATATCCGAGTACGGAGAGATAGAGGAAAGAGATTTTCCCGAAGTAAAAAATAATTAAGGAAAATAGGCTATTATATAGCTTGGAGATATAATGAGTATGTCACAGGGCTTTGAGGCGCTTGAATTAAGATTGCAAAAAAACAGTGATGCTATCGAGAGCGCATTCGTTGAATATTTTGAAAAAAAGAATATTGATAAGGCGGTAGCGCCCTTTCTTGCAACCGAGAAGTATTCCTTGCTCGGTGGAGGAAAAAGAATAAGACCTTTTCTTGTAAACGAGGTTTGCGCTATGCTTGGCGGAGATGTAAACGCATCTATGCCGTTTGCTATGGCGGTTGAAATGATTCACACCTATTCGCTTATTCACGACGATCTTCCTTGCATGGATGACGACGATATGCGCCGTGGAAAGCCATCAAATCACAAGGTGTTTGGCGAGGCGTACGCACTTTTGGCGGGCGATGCGCTTTTAACCAACGCCTTCGCAGTTGCCGCATCTAACATATATACCGATGCAAAAATCACGGCAAGAGCTGTTGAGCTTATAGCCGAGGCGGCGGGCGATGCGGGAATGATTGGCGGACAGTTTATAGACCTTGAGGGAGAGCTTCGCAGACTCTCGCTTGACGAGCTTCTCGTTCTTCACAACCACAAAACAGGTAAGATGATTGAGCTTTCCGCAATTTTGGGTTGCCTTGCGGCGGGATACGGCGAGGACACCGAGGAATTTACCAAGGTTAGGGCGTATGCGCAAAGAATAGGACTTGCCTTCCAGGTTATAGACGATATACTTGACGTCGAGGGCGACGAGGCAACGGTTGGCAAAACCTTAAAGTCCGATGCCGGAAATCAGAAAACGACCTTCCTTACCTTCTTTGATATAGAAAAGGCAAAAAGATACGCTCAAAGTCTTACTACCGAGGCAAAAATTGCAATAGCAAAAATAGATAAGGATGAAACGCTTTGCGCTCTTGCCGAATATTTGGTAATGAGAGAAAAATAATAAGTCCCTCATCTTTTGAGTTATAAGCGGAGGATTAAAAATATAAATGGAACTTTTTTTAGATAATTTAAAGGCTTTCTTCAGCAATTACGTGCTAATGACGGCAATCGTTGCTTGGCTCGTAGCGCAGATATTAAAAATATTTACAGGCGTTTACCGTGATAGACGAGTAAATCTTACGGTGCTTTTGTTCTCCACGGGCGGTATGCCAAGCTCGCACTCGGCAACCGTGCTTGGACTTACAACCGCGGCGGCACTTCAGGATGGATTTGGCTCTACTACATTTGCAATAAGCGCAATACTTTCCATAATAGTTATAATCGATGCTTGCGGAGTTAGATACGAAACTGGCAAGCAATCCAAAATGCTTAATAAGATAGTCAAGGAAATGTTTACCGATACCGAAAATGCCGAAACGCATTTTAAGGAATTTATCGGACACACGCCGTTGCAGGTTTTTGTCGGTGCGGTGCTTGGTATAGTCGTTGGTATCGTAATGTTCTTTATTTTTCATTAAGACGCTATGAGAGTTGACGTTTATCTTGCGGCGGCGGGATATACCCAAAGCCGAAAAAAAGCTCAGGACCTTATTGATGCGGGCGTTGTAAAAATAGACGGAGTAATTGTTAAAAAGTCCTCGCTTGCAATAAACGAGGCGGTTGAGCATGACGTTGTAATCGAGCAACCGTTTTTGTACGTTAGCCGAGGTGGTGTCAAGCTTGAGGCGGCGCTTAACGCATTTGGAGTAAACGTAAATCACAAAAAGGCTCTTGACGTGGGCGCTTCAACCGGAGGCTTTACCGATTGCCTTCTTAAGAGAGGCGCAAAAGAGGTTTACGCAATTGATGCGGGTATAGATCAGCTTCACGAGAGTCTTAGAAATGATAAAAGGGTACACTCAATAGAGCATTTTAATGCCCGTGAGCTTACGCCAAGCATCACTGACGGCGAGTGCGATATTGCGGTTGCCGACGTTTCCTTTATTTCGCAGACCTATATAATTGCTCAAATTGCATCCTGCCTTCGTGACGGCGCAAGCTTTATAAGCCTTATAAAGCCACAGTTTGAGGCGGGCAGAGCGGCGCTTGGAAAAAACGGAGTTGTTACCAATTCGGCATATAGATTTCTTGCCGCAAAAAGGGTAATAAGCTTCGCCGTTGAAAACGGATTTGATTGCGTGGGGCTTATTCGCTCTCCAATCGAGGGTGGTGACGGAAACGTTGAGTATCTTGCGCATTTCGTTAAAAAAAGCTGTGTTAAGCCGCAGATTGACGATAAAATTATTAAGCGAGTAACATCGCTTTAAGGAGTATTAACGTGAAAATAGAAAAAATTGCTATAGTTACAAATTATAATATTCCCGACAAGCTTTCGGCGGCAATGGCGGTTGCCGAAAGGCTTTCCTTGCACGAGGTAAAACTATATATCCCCGAGATGTTTAAGGAAAAGGTATTTAGAAGCCATAACCATAAATCCGATTTTACATACGCATCCTATGATGAGATATATTCAAGCAGTGACCTCGTTATCGCAATCGGTGGCGACGGAGTAATGCTTGAGGCGGCAAGACGCTCAACGCCCTGCGGTATTCCGATTTTGGGAGTAAACATGGGCAGAGTCGGATATATGACCGAGCTTGAAATGAACGAGCTTACCTTGCTTGATAAAATATTTACCGAGGAATTTTACCTTGATGAGAGAGCGATGCTTCGTGTTGAGATACGCTCAAACAAGGGACAAGGCCGATTTTCGGCGTATGCGCTTAACGAGGCGGTTATAGCCAAGGGCGCAACCGCAAGAATAATAGATCTCGAGCTTTCGGATAACGGAAGACTCGTTAGCACGTACCTTGCCGATGGACTCGTGGTTGCAACCCCAACGGGCTCAACCGCATATTCACTTTCTGCGGGCGGACCTATCGTTGACCCAAAGCTTTCCTGCTTTTGCGTAACGCCGATATGCCCACATTCACTCGTTGCAAGACCGCTTGTTTTCCCCGATAGCGCAGTTCTTGAGGTTAAGAATATTTGCGTAAGAGAGAAGGTGCTTCATCTTACGGTTGACGGAAAGGCAACCTTTGATCTTTTCTTTGGAGATACCGTGGTAATAACTAAGGCATCTATAAGCACAAAGCTTCTTAGAATTAAGGACGACGATTTTTATTCAAAAATTCGTATGAAAAAATTTATATAAAGGATGAGCCGAGAATGAAATCACAAAGACAACAAAGAATACTTGAGCTTATCGCAAAGTATGAAATAGAAACACAAGAGGATATGATGAGCCGCTTGCTTACGGAGGGCTTTAAGGTCACTCAGGCAACGGTTTCAAGAGATTTAAAGGAATTAAAGCTTACCAAGGTTCAAACGGCAAGAGGCACGTATCGCTATGCCGTAGGGCAGGTAAGACAGAGCGTTGGAAGCGTAAAGCTTAATAACGCTATGGCAGATTCAATAACCGATGTAAAATATTCGCTTAATAATGTGGTAATCAAAACCTATCCGGGACTTGCGGCGGCGGTTGCATTTGCCGTTGACTCGCTTAGTATGCCAAGCATTTTAGGATGCGTTGCGGGGGATGATACCGTTATTATAGTTACCTCGGATGAGGCGGCTTCTGCCGACCTTAGCGAGAAAATAACCGAGCTTATGAAAAGCTTTTAAGATTTTAAAAAAATTTACTTAGCGGAAGGGGATAGGCTATGCTTGAGGTATTGCATATAGAAAATATTGCGGTAGTGAAGAAAATAGATATAGAGCTTTCCGCAGGAATGACCGTGCTAACGGGCGAAACCGGTGCGGGAAAATCTATTATAGTTGATAGCCTAAATCTTATTTCGGGAGCAAGAGCAGATAAGGAGCTTATACGAAGCGGAGAGTCAAGGGCAGAGGTAAGCGCACTTTTTTCAAGCCTTGATAATGAAACGGTAGAAAAAATTCGTGAGCTTGGCTTTGAGTGTGACGATGGCTCTGTGCTTATTTCGAGAGCGCTTAGCGCAACCTCCTCTACGGCAAGAGTAAACGGAGCGCCAATAACGCTTTCGATGCTTAAAAGGCTTTCTTCGCTACTCTTCGGTATTCACGGACAGAATGATAACGCTTTGCTTTCCGAGCCGAAAAATCATTTAAATATACTTGATACCTATGCGGGTAACAACGACCTTCGGGTGGCTTATGCCGAAAAATATCAAAGAGTGTTTGAGCTTCGAAAAAAGCTCCAAGCGCTTTCGGACGACCTTCGTGAGCAGACGAGGCTTCAGGAGGTGCTTCGCTTCCAAATAAGCGATATCGATTCTGTAAAGCTTAAGAACGGCGAGGAGGAAGAGATTCAAGCCTTGGTTATGCGCTTAAGAGGGCTTGAAAAAATCAACAAGTCCTGCTCGTTGGTAACTCGAGCGCTTGAGGGCGGTAAGAGCATGGGTGCTATCTATCTTGTTGATAGAGCGGCGGCTGCTCTTGAATCGGTTTCTGAGGCGTTACCCGAGGCAGATGCGCTTGCGGCACGGCTTAGCGAGGTAAAATACGAGCTTGAGGATATAGCGGCATCGGTGTCAACTCTTTGTGACGTCGACGGTGACCCATCGGTTATGCTTGATAAGGCGGAGGCAAGGCTTGATGCAATCTTAAAGCTTAAGCGTAAGTACGGTAGTACGGTAGAGGAAATAATCGCATTTAGAGATGATGCCAAGGCAAAGCTTGAATTTATCGAGAATGCTGACGATATAAGGGTTGATATCGAAAATGAATTAAAGGAAGCGGAGTCGGAGGCAAGAAAAGCCGCGTCGGCGCTTACCGAGTCACGAAGACGCGCGGCGCACGGATTGACTAAAAGAGTGTGCGAGTCGCTTGCCTTCTTAGATATGCCAAAGGTTAGATTTGAGGCTTCTCTTGAGCCACTCGAGGATTTTTCACGGTCGGGATGCGACTACGTTGAGTTCTTGATTTCGGCAAACTCGGGCGAGCCACCGTTACCTATGGCAAAGATAGCCTCGGGCGGAGAGCTTGCGAGAATAATGCTTTCACTTAAAAATGAAATAAATATATGCGACGGAATAGATACCGTTGTGTTTGATGAAATAGATACCGGTATTTCGGGTAAGACCTCACGTAAGGTGGGAATGAAGCTTAAGGAGATAGGCAGAAGCGCACAGGTAATTTGCGTTACGCACTCTGCGCAGATAGCATCCCTTGCTCATAATCATCTATTCGTTTCCAAGGCTGAGAATAACGGCAGAACCGAAAGCGCCGTTAGAGTATTAAATCAAGATGAGCGAGTGGGCGAGATTGCCAGAATACTTGGCGGAATAGAAATTACAAGGGCTCAAAGGGAGGCAGCAGAGGAGCTGCTTCGTGATGGAGCCGATTACAAATAAAGGAGTAAAAAATGTTAACGATTAAAGGAGAGCTTGCGCAAAATATTGCGCAGATAATTAAAAAGATAAACGATCAGGCAGAGCTTGACGCTAAGTCGATTTTGGATATGCTTGAATATCCGCCCGATGAAAAAATGGGAGATATCGCACTTCCTTGCTTTAAGCTTAGTAAAACGCTTAGAATGGCACCTGTAAAGATTGCTGAAACAATTGCAGCCGAGCTTAATTTGGCGGCGGCAAAGAGAGTTGATGCGGTAAACGGATATTTAAATATCTATCTTGACGGCGAGTATCTTGCTAAAAAGGTGGTTTCCGAGGTAGCAGTTAAGGGAAATAAGTACGGCGCTCCTACCGAGCTTGGCGAGGGCAAAACCGTAGTTCTCGACTATTCCTCCCCCAACGTTGCAAAGCCCTTCCATATAGGACACCTTGGAACAACAGTTATCGGTCACTCACTTAAAAAGCTTCACGAGTTTGCAGGTTATAAGTGCGTTGGCATAAACTATCTTGGCGACTGGGGAACACAGTTTGGTAAGCTTATCGTGGCTTATAAAAAATGGGGTAACCGTGAGGAGATAGAAAAGGGCGGAGTTGACGCCTTGGTTGCTCTTTACGTAAAGATAAACAACGCTATTTCGGGTAATGAGGAGCAGGGCATCCCCGCAGACCCTGCGCTTGGCGACGAGGCAAGAGCAGAATTTCGCAAGCTTGAGGATGGCAACGAGGAAAATCTTGCGCTCTGGCGTTGGTTTGTTGAAGTAAGCCTTGCGGAATACCAAAAGACCTATAAGCAGCTTAATATCGAGTTTGATAGCTACAAGGGCGAGAGCTTCTATACTGATAAAATGCCCGCTCAGGTTCAAAAGCTTCGTGATATGGGGCTTCTTAAGATAGACGACGGAGCATCTATAGTTGACCTTGAGGAATACTCAATGCCTCCTTGCCTCATACTTAAGCGTGACGGCTCTACGCTTTATCCCACCCGTGATATTGCGGCGGCGGTGTACCGTAAGGACGAGTATGATTTTGATAAGATGATCTACGTTACAAGCGCAGGTCAGTCCTTGCACTTTGCACAGTGGTTCAAGGTTGTTGAGCTTATGGGCTATGATTGGTACGATAAGCTCGTTCACGTTCCGTACGGTACCGTTAGCATTAACGGCGCAAAGCTTGCAACACGTACAGGTAACGTAATTCTTCTACGTGACCTCTTTGCAGAGTCTATTGCAAAGGTTGAGAGCATTATGAAGGAGAAGAACCCTAACCTCGAAAACGGAGATAAGATTGCCGAGGCGGTTGGCGTTGGCGCAATTGTATTCTACTACCTCTCAAATAACAGAATACGTGATATCAACTTTATGATAGAGGATGCATTGAGCTTCGAGGGTAACACAGGACCCTACGTTCAGTATACCTATGCAAGAACCTGCTCGGTGCTTTCAAAGTCGGCAGATTACAATAAGAACGCTCCGCTCACGGTTACTGCGGATGAGGAGGTATCGCTCCTCAAAACGCTTTCTCGCTTTGAGGAGGTTGTTCGTGAGGCAATAGCCGTTTACGAGCCCTCGGTAATAACGAGATATATTCTTGACGTTGCGGGCGCTTACAACCGCTTCTATCACAATTGCTCGATACTTGGAGCAGAGAACGAGGATATTAAGAACACTCGTCTTGCAATTACAGAGGCAACTAAGACGGTGCTTGGTAACGCATTTGAGCTTATCTGCCTTGAAAAAACAGAAAAAATTTAAATTTATATAAAACAAAAAAGACAAAGGAAAGAGGAAAACACAATGTCAGGACATAGCAAGTGGGCGAATATTAAGCACAAAAAGGAAAAAACCGACGCCCAGAAGGCAAAAATTTTCACAAAAATAGGTAAGGAAATCACTATTGCTGTAAAGGCAGGCGGTGGCGACCCTAACAATAACTCTAAGCTTCGTGACCTTATTCTTAAGGCAAAGTCGAATAACGTTCCTAACGATAACATCGAGAGAACGATTAAAAAGGCTCTTGGCGCTTCTAACGAAACCTACGAGGAAATCGTTTACGAGGGCTACGGACCCGCAGGTATTGCGGTAATCGTTGAAACAACCACCGATAACCGTAACCGTACCGCAGGTAACGTTCGCTCCTATTTCTCTAAGTATCACGGAAATATGGGACAGACAGGATGCGTATCTTATCTCTTTACCGACAAGGGACACATCGTTATCTCCAACGAGGACGAGGATATCGACGAGGATAAGCTTATGGAAACCGCTCTTGAGGCAGGTGCGGAGGATTTCGTTGCAGACGAGGGAATATTTGAAATATTCACCGAGCCCGACGATCTCTTTGCTGTAAAGGAGGCTATCGAGGCGGCAGGATACGCAATACTCTCTGCCGAGCAGGATAAGATTCCTTCTAACTACGTAACACTTGATAACGAGGACGATATTAAGTTTATGTCACTTCTCATCGAGCATCTCGAGGATGATGATGACGTAATGAACGTATATCACAACTGGGAAAATTGCGACTGATTTCGCTTAGGTGAAAAGGTATGGGAAGATTTAAAAAGCTTCTTTCAAATACAGCAATTTTAGGAGCAGGTACCTTTATTTCAAAGGTACTTGTTTTCCTGCTTATGCCGCTTTATACGGCGTGTCTTTCAAGCGCAGAATTTGGCGTTGCCGACATTCTTATGCAAACGGCAAACCTTATAATTCCGATAGCGGTTATGGGTATTGCGGACGGACTTTTCCGCTTTACAATTGATGCAGACCCGAATAACCGAAAGCAGATATTTACGGTTTCGGTTATAACGCTCCTTATAGGAATGCTGCCGCTTGCACTGTTAATACAGATATGCGGATTTTTCTCGGTGTATCAAGGCTACGTTTGGCTTGTATTCTTTTATATCTGCGCCGCAAATTTGCATCTTATAGTTGCAAATTACGTAAGAGGATGCGATAAAACCAAGACCTTTGCGCTTCAAGGTATAATAAATACTGCTCTCGTAATAATCTTTAACGTACTGTTTTTAGTAGTGTTTGATATGGGCGTTACGGGATATCTCCTTTCGGTGGTTTTAGCGGACCTTTTGGTGTCAATAGGACTTATAATATTCTGTAGGCTTTATAAGGATTTGGCGTTTAAGGGGATAGATAAGACTTTAGTTAAGTCCTTGCTTAAGTTTAGCATACCTTATATACCGCTTACGCTTATGTGGACGATTACCTCCGTATCTGACAGATTCGTTATACTCGCCACCTTGGGCGAGGATGCAACCGCAATAAACGGACTTTACGCCGCCGCATATAAGCTTCCAACCCTTATAACGATAGCGGGCGGAATATTTATGAAGGCGTGGCATATATCCTCGGTAAGTGAAAATGACGAGAAGGAGCGCTCGGCGTTTTTCGGAAACGTTTATAAGAATTATCTTTGCCTTATGTTTGCAGGCGGAGCCTGTCTTATAGCGCTTTCAAAGCTTTTTACAAAAATATTGCTTGCCGACTCCTATTATAGCTCCTGGCAATACGTTCCGATACTCGCTATAGCGATGATATTTTCAACCTTTACCGAGTTTTTGGGAAGTGTTTATTTCGTGCATAAGAAAAGCACGAGGTCGCTTGTTACGGCGGCGGTTGGAGCAATGGCCAATATTGTGCTTAATTTTGCGTTAATACCGTTTTGGGGAGCAAGCGGAGCGGCAATTGCAACTGCGGTCTGCTACGCGCTCGTTTTCTTAATAAGAATGATTGATACGCAAAAATTTATTCGCTTTGACCGTTCAATTGTGAAAACGATAGTAAACACCGTGCTTATCGTTGCGCAGGTTGTATTTATGGTTATAGAGCCTCCGCTTTGGTGGATATATCAAATAGGCTTTGTAGCGTTTGCACTTGTGTTCAACGGCAGAGAGGTGCTTCGCTCGGTATTGAAATTAATAAAAAAATAATATCAAAAAATATAAAAAACTTTCAAAAATGCTATTGCATTTTTACGGATAATATGGTATAATAGTTCGTAATGTGCGCAAAGCATAAATAGAGAGTGGTCCGCTGCGTAGCTCTGCATGAACACTCGGAATTTTAAGGAGGACTGAAAGATGAATAACTTGCTTCAGGCTTTTACAAACGAGCAGCTCAAGACCGAGGTTCCCGTACTTAACGTTGGTGATACCGTTCGTATCCACAACAGAATTAAAGAGGGTAACCGTGAGAGAATTCAGATGTTCGAGGGAACCATCATCGCAAAGCACGGTGGCGGAATCTCCGAGACATTCACTGTAAGACGTGTTTCTTACGGTTGTGGAATTGAAAAGACTTTCCCTGTGCATTCTCCTAACGTTGTTAAGGTTGATATCATTCGCTCGGGTAAGGTTAGAAGAGCAAAGCTTTACTATCTCCGTGATAGAGTTGGTAAGGCATCTAAGGTTAAAGAGAAGATCTAACCTTTGCTCAATACAAAAAAGGACGTCATACGGCGTCCTTTTTTGTTTTTGAATGTCATATTTGGCAAGAACGAAAAAAACTTGTTTTTTCTATAGCCGTTTTGCTCGCTCGACGTACGCCTTGTACGCCTTGTGCTCACGAAAACGACTATTCTTGCTCAAATCTGCTTATCCAAAATTGTTGTCATATTTGGCAAGAACAAAATTTATAAAAAAATTAAAAAATCTTAAGATTACTATTGACAATCACGTGACCGTGTGGTATTATAATAATAGAAAAGCAAAAGAGGGAGGTGGCTCGATGATAAAAAAATATCCCGGAACCACGATTGAGGTTCTAAATTTACGGCAGGGAAGCTCGAGAACTTTGTTTGATGGTATTTTTGCCACAGGCGGAATAACGCTATCACAGGTTTCAAATATGACGGGGCTTGAGCCGTATCTAATTCAAAATTGGGTAAAACGAAAATTCGTTAGCTCTCCAATAAAAAAACTATACTCAAAGGAGCAATTTGCACGTATAGTTATTATTAATATGCTAAGAGAATCCTTGCAAATAGAGTCTATATGCAATCTTATAAAGGTCATAGGCGGCGACGTTGACGACCAATTCGACGATCTTATTAAGGATGACGAGCTTTATCATCGATACGTCGATATGCTTTGCGACGGAAGTATTGATGCATCAAACGAGCAAAACGTTAGAAAGATAGCCGAAACCGCCGTAAGCGGCTTTGATATGTCATCGCCCACTACAACGTTTAAGCTTGTAAGAATATTGGAAATAATGTTTTATGCACACAGAGCAGCACAACTTCGCGATACGGCGAAGGAGCTGCTATCGACGTTACAATAATGCAATATAGGAAAGGGGAAATATTTTATGTTAATTGAATGGTGGAACTCCTTAGGGCTTGCCTCGCAGATATTTTACTGTATCGCTATTCCCGCAAGCTTGGTGCTATTAATTCAAACAATCCTTATGTTTATAGGACTTGATGAGGGGGCAGACGGCGACGTAGAGGTTGATATATCCGACGGCGACGTAGGCGACGGAGTTTTTGGCGATAATAGTGTTGAGGGCTTTGAGCCCGACTCGGATTTTGGAAGCCTGCATATCTTTACCTTTAGAGGAATAGTTGCGTTTTTCGTGATATTCGGCTGGGTGGGAATAGTTATGCAATCCTTTGAGGTAAATCTTCCTATAACTATTTTGGTTTCCACAGTGTGCGGGTTTGCT